>JAYVOO010000035.1:0-10089 GCA_043757905.1 Oligoflexia bacterium | reverse complement strand
CGAGCGCCTCGGTATCCGCTCGATGCTCGTCACTCCCCTTTACGGCGACTTCGGTGCGCTCGGTGTGCTTAAAGTGGCATCGTCCCGCCCCAACGCCTTCAATGACCGCCACATCGATACTCTCCAGCTCATGGCGGGCATGCTGCAAGCCGCGATGAAGCAGGCCCAGGAATTCCAGGCGAAAACAGCCGCGGAAAAGGACCTGATCCGGGCCCGCGTCGAAGCGGACCGCGCGACCGAGGCGAAATCAGAATTCCTCGCGAACATGAGTCATGAGATCCGCACCCCATTGAACGGCGTGATCGGCATGACGGGTCTGCTCTTGGACACCGCCCTGACGGGCGAGCAGAAAGAATACACGGAAACCGTGCGCAGCTCGGCCGAAACCCTGCTCGGCCTGATCAATCAGATTCTCGACTTCTCGAAGATCGAAGCGGGCCGAATGGAGCTCGAGATCATCGACTTCTCTCTCACCGACGTGATGCAAGACTTGGAACGCATGATGGGCTACTCCGCCCGCGAGAAAGGGCTCGAACTCAAACTCTCCATTGCGCCCGAGATTCCAGCTCAACTGAAAGGCGACCCCGGCCGCCTTCGTCAGGTGCTCACCAACCTGGTCAACAATGCGATTAAATTTACCTCCAAGGGCTCTATCGAGATTCGGGCCTCGCTCCAGTCCACTCAACCTCTGGTGGTGCGCTTCGAAGTCATCGACACCGGCCTCGGAATCCCCGAGAGCGCGATGAATCGGTTATTCAAGGCGTTCTCGCAGGCTGACGCCTCCACCACCCGCCGGTTCGGGGGCACTGGGTTGGGCCTCTCGATCTGCAAGCGTTTGGTCACGTTGATGGGCGGCGAGATCGGTGTCGAGAGCAAGGCCGATGTCGGCACCACCTTCTGGTTCCAGCTTACCCTCGAACGCGGAGTCTCAACCGCGGTCAACGTCTCGCAGCCGATCACCATCCATCGGCCCGTTCCCGGGGAGAAGCCCATCCGCATTCTCCTGGCCGAAGATAATAGCGTAAATCAAAAAATCGCAGTCAAGATGCTTGAAAAACTGGGCTTCCGGGCCGATGCGGTCGCCAACGGAAATGAAGTCCTCGACTCGCTCCGCGCGGCTTCGTACGACCTCATCCTGATGGACTGCCAAATGCCAGAACTGGACGGATACGAGGCCACCCGGCTGATCCGCGCGAGTTCAACGCTGCCAAACCCTTCCATCCCGATCATCGCGATGACCGCGAACGCAATGAAAGGCGATCGCGAGAAATGCTTGCAATCCGGGATGAACGACTACGTGTCCAAACCCGTCAAGCTCGAGAATCTCTCGGCTGCGATCGAACGGATACTCCTCAAGTCCCTCCCCAAGGCCGGCTGACTAGACATTCGCCCAGAGTCGCGCTAAGGGATTACCATGTTCAAGGCGTTCATCGTTTCCGTGGCACTGGCTTTCGCCTTAGGCGCTACTGCCACTGTGACTCAGGCGGCTCCACCGCTCATCGGCGGAAAAATCGTGAAACAATCGGACTACCCCGCCATCGTGTGGATCGGCTGGTGCACGGCATCGATCGTCGGCCCCCGTACCGTGATTACTGCGGGCCATTGCTTCGACGGTGACGGTAAGGCCGAATTCACGCTCAACGGCACGACTTACAAGCTTCAGCTGACTCAGAGCCCCCATTACGACGACCACTCGGAATACGACTCCAATTTGGACGGCAAAGACTCAGATTTGTCCTTGGGCGTAACTAGCCAAGTGATCCAGGGCGTGAAGCCCATTTCTGTGGGTGGAACGCCGGTTGTCGGCAAAGTCCTCACCCTCTTCGGCTATGGGTGCAGCCAGCCCGACGAGAGCGGCGATGACACGAAGCTTCGGTCAGGTAAGAATAGCGTCGCCGAAGTTCGCGAAAACGGAATGCTTCTTAAGGGATTTCTGAAGGGTGCGTCAGGCTGCCCGGGCGATTCCGGCGGGCCCGCGATCGCGCGCCTCGCCGACGGAACGCTCACGATCCTGGGGATTGCCTCCCAGGTTGGCTTCCAGGATAACGGCCTCCGCAAGCCCGAGACTTATGAAGCGCGCATGGATACCGTTCTAGCGCAGGACTTCCTGTCGACCTTCTCCAAGGCCCATAACGTGGATATCTGCGGCTTCAATAGCACCTGCCTTTAACCGCTGGCTAGCGCCCACGCGTTCAGATAATACTCCTGGCAAGATGCAAAACAAAAAAAGCACGGTCGATCTCAAGGGCGTTCCTGAGACACTCCTTTGGCCACTCTTCAACCGAGCGCACGAGGCGCGGCGGCCCGACGCGCTTCTCCTGGACCGGCTTGCGGTCGAGATCGCCGACAGCATCGATTATGATTTCGAGAAGAACTTCGGCCGCGCCGACGAGGGCGCGCCTCTTCGCGCGCTGGGCTTCGACAGCGAAATTTCACGCTATCTCGCCCTCCACCCCGACGCCACCGTCGTCGCGCTCGGCGACGGCCTCGAAACCCAGTTCTGGCGCGTAGATAACGGCCGGGTCAAATGGATCTCAGTTGACCTGCCCGAGACCATCGCGCTCAGAAAGAAGTTCCTGCCCACCCATGAGCGCCTCACCCAGTTCACCTGCTCCGCGCTCGATCTAAAATGGATGGATCAAGTTGATCCCTCGCTTGGTGTTTTCGTCTCGGCCCAAGGCCTGCTCATGTATTTCAAGCCCGAGGAAGTCTCGGGTTTGATCGCAGCCTGCGCCGAGCGCTTTCCTGGCGGCGCAATGATGTTCGACACCGCTCCTCGCTGGGTAAGCAAGATGACAATGTCCGAAAAAGGCTGGAAGAAAACCAAGACCTACACCGTACCGCCGATGCCCTGGGGAGTCGACCTGCATGAGCTCGATGCGCTTCGCACACTTCACCCCAACGTGAAGGAACTGCATCAGGTGGGGCTCAGCCGCGGTCACGGCTTCGTGTTCCGCTACGTTGTGCCCGTGATCAAGCGACTCCCGCTCATCCGGGACCGCCTTCCAGCAATGGTGTATCTGGGCTTCGGGGACAAGAACGCCTGAAAAACGTGGCGGAACAGGCGATCCTCCGAAGAGTGAGAAAGCTCGCGCGTAGCCGCGAGAAGCGCAAGCGCGACCACGAGCTCCCGGGCCAGCCCTTCGATCGCGAGCTTCTCGCTTGGAGCAAGCTCTACCGACGCACCCGTGAGCTCTACTGCCAGTGGGGCGGCAGCTTCGAAGCCGCGCTCGTCACGACCCCGCGCACGCTCAGTTCCGCGATCCTGCTCGAGCCCCGGATCGAGTATAGCCCGATCGAACGGGAGCTCATCTGGGCGGCGACTGATCCGACCGAGTCGAAGAGCCCCACACATTTTCTTACGGTGCGGACCTACACTTCGAGCCTTTTCCATGAACAAAACCACCGGCTGCTCTGGCGCCTGCTCCCACCGCCGGCCTCTCACCCGGATCCGGTTCGCCGCTACCTGCATCTGGCCGAGGCGCTCGTGATCGCGGCCGATATCGCGCTTGCCGACGAGCTCGGCCCCGCGCGCGCCGAAGCCCTCTACGACTGCGGCTCGATCTATAACCCCGGCAGCCACGCGCGAAATCATCTCGGCCGGCGCGAGTACCGAAACTATCTGCATGTCATCGCGTACGTGAGCTACCTGCTTCTCGAGCTGAACGAGCCAGAGGAGATCAAGCCCTGGCTCGCTGCTCTCTTTCCGCAGGTCTCGCCAAAGCTCCGCGAACGGGCCTGGGTGCGTGGCTGCCGGATCGACCAGCAGTTTATCCGCGTGACCAATCCGTTCTGGCAACTGAAATACGCCTCAAAGGTCGCGCCGGCCCTTCGCAAGGGTCGCACGAAAGAGACCGAGCTCCGCCTACCCTCAAACGCCTCCGACACGCGTGAGTTCTACCTACAGACCGAAGCGTGGTTCGACCACCTCGGGATCTAATCATTCAGTCGACTAAGTGGGAGTAGAAAACACTTCCGTCGATATTGCGGATCTCGCAGGTCACTTCGGGCTTTGCCTGCCCTTTTCTGAAACGTATCCGCAAGGTACCAAAATTCCGGTCAGCAAGCGCCGGCCCAACGCGGTTTTGCTGCTCGGCCGCCGGATCGTGATGCGTAAGACCACTCGCCGTCAGGTCGTAGATCCACTTCTGGCCGGACCGCGCGCCGGGAAGCTTCACGCGCGAAAGTTCCGCCAGATGCCGGTCTCCGCTGAGAATCACGGACGGGACGGGCGTGCTCGCAAGCAACCGGAGGAAGCGCTCCCGCTCGGCGGGATACATGTCCCAACCGTCGCCGTCATCAGCCTGGGCCACGCACTGCACGCTCGAGCCGATCAGGATCAACTCGGAACTCGACGCGCCGTCGATCTGGTCCTCAAGCCACTGCCATTGCCGGTCTCCGAGCAGCCCGGCATGGGGCGCGGGCGCCTCTCGGAAATAGCGAAGATCCAGCAGGATCAGCTTGATCCGATGGCCTCGCTTCTCGAAGGAATGCGAGTGATACACGCCTTCTTGGTCGCGAAGCGGATGGCTGTCGGGTAAGTCAAGAAAGTCCAGGAGCAGACGCTGGCTTCCGTGTTTCAGCGGCATATCTTTGCCCGAATCGTTCAGCCCGTAATCGTGGTCATCCCAGGTTCCGACGATCGGCACGCTCGCGGCGAAACTGCGATAATGGGAGTTGTACTTCACAAGATCGTAGTTGAGCTTTCGGATCGGATTGATCATGTAGTCGGAGTAGATGATGTCACCGAGCCAGACCCAGAGGTCAGGCTTCAATGCTCCAATCGCGTCCCAGTAACCCTGCCCCTGCCACTGCTCGTTGCAGGAGCCGAAAGAGAGCAGGACTTCCGCGTCCTGGTTTCTCGATGCGGCCAGCAAATCAAGCGGATCGAGTGTAAGCGTCAGCGCGCTGGCGGCGGCCGAGGCGAGAAAACCTCTGCGAGTGACATCCTTGTCCATCCTTAAATCTTAAAGCCCGAGGTTTCCCTAGCCTAGAAAATCTGCAATCCTGACTCGAACCTGATACGTCGCACGGCGAAAGCCTGACATTCCGCCGACATATTACACAATGAGAGTTGATGCACAAAGGCAGACTGGAGGCTTTTAGGGACAAGGCGGTCGTCCTCACCTGCTACAGGCCGCGGGGAAAGTCAGCGGCCCGATCCTCTGGCTTTCCCTCATCCCTCTTAGCCACCGGCTGGATGGACGAGAACGTGCATAGCTGACGCTCCGATGCCCGGGCACCTCCATCATGGGTTCCCGGGCATTGGCAAGTTCGATCGTTCCGATTACATTCAGAGCTGGTGATAGGCGTCCTCGCGCTCGAGTTCACCCGGGCGCTTGGTGGGAGCGCTCTTATCAGAAGTCTTGCCGAAAAAGAGGACGTTGTTTTCAACCGTATACAGGTCGAAAACCGGGTCGGGAAGATCCGTCAATGGGCAGAGCGCATCACGGGCATGGGCGGTCAGGTCGGCGGGCACGTTGACCTGCCAGTAGCTCTTGCCGCAGAAACCGGTCGTATTGAGAGTGCCCTTGCCAGAGTCGTTCAACGCCACGGCAGCGACTGACGTAAAATTCATGTCCAGCTGCCAGACGTTTTTTTGAACCTCCGCTTTTTTCTCATAGGTGCCTACGTAAGTAACGTCGATGGCCGGGCCTTGGCAATCGGCGGCCGAATAATAGTGCTGCGTCCGGCGCACTTCCTTGCCGGCGAACTCGTAGCTCGCCTTCGTGGTCAAGCCGATGACCTTGAGCACGAGCGGGTCGTTGCACTTTTCCTGGACGAAGGTGTGCTGGAGCTCGGAGCTTTCGAGCGCGGATTCCGCGCCGTCGATCCGATCTTTGAGGGACTTTCCGCAGCCCGATGCCACCAGGGCGAGGGCAGCGCAGGATGAAATCAGAGACAGGGCGTTCTTATGCATCAGGATCTTCACGACTAGGTACTCCTTGAAAATGGATTCAGGTTCGTATGTTGAGCCGGGACCCATGTGCAAGCGAGGGACCATCGAGCACGAACTCGCGCAAAACGCTTTTAATTCTGGGAGCTTTCGCCAAAATTCGCCTGAAATTTAGAATTTCAGCAAACCGCGGAGTTTGCCGAACGCAATGCGCGCCGCAATATTGCACGATTCTCTGCCCGCACGCGTGGCAAGTTCATGACGTTTCGTCGTCAATCCGCGTTCGGCCGAATCCCAGGGTTTTTTCTATTACTCTGATAGAATATTCGGATGTCCTATTTCGATCATCAGCGCGAGACTCGAACTCTGATCGCACGAGAGCTCGAGCTAAATGGGCTCTCGTTCGAGCGCGGAAGTTGGCTTGCTGCGACTTCGGTCGTCGAGGAGATCACGTGCATGCTCGTCGCAGAGTCGCACGAAAGCTATACCTCGCCATGCGGCGTGATCTTCAGCGAGCAGTTCGAGGCCATCCCACGGGTACGGATACTGCCCCTCGGCCCCCTTCACCGGGATCTCGCGCGCAAACTCGCCGACGGAAGCCACTCCTTCTTGCTCTATGAGAAGGACCAGTTCGTCGGCCTCGTCTTCTTCGCTGAGCCGATCACCAGCGAGCTCCAAATCATGCAACTCCTCCCGCCCGCAGGGGGACTCATCCTGCAGAGGAACGAAAAGGGCGTCACGAAGTTCTTCCGGCCCGAGAGCATCACAACCCACGAGCGGCGCATCTGGAACACGAAGCCCAACGTCAAGGAAGCTGCCCGGCGAATCGCCCAGTGCGTGGTCGGCGTCGATCGCTCGGTGCTGAACCGTATCCTCGAGTTCGCCTTCCACGGACTCAGCCCCGCTTTCCACACTGGAGCCACGCTGGTCTGGTACCTCGACCCTCCGACCCCGCAGGATCTTTCCGAGCTTTCCGCGCAAGAGGACCTCATGCCCCTTGAGCTCTCGGTCCTCGACGAGCGAGACTCAGCTGCCGTCTGCCACCTTCTCTCTCAGATCGACGGCGCCACCATCCTCGATCCCGCCGGCAAGCTGATCTGCTCGGGCGTGCAGCTCCGCTACTCGGAACGGAGCGCTGAATTGATCCCCGAGCTTCGCGGTACTCGCCATACCTCCGCCCGCCGCTTTTCGTACGACAAGAGCCAGGCGCTCGTGATCACGGTGTCCGAGGACGGACCGGTCACCGTTTTCTTCAACGGTGCAAGCATCGCCGACCTGCGGACTTACTCCTCCAAATCGGAGGCGAAACTGTTGAAGAGCGCGGCCCCCGACCGGATCGAGGACATCACCCATCGCTCGTTCGAGGTCATTTGCGAAAAATGCGAGAAGCTCGCGATGCTCGAGGAGGTCATGGTTCAGGGCTGTGAGGCCCGCCAATCCTCGCAGTGCCCAACTTGCCTCGCGATGCTCCATTCCTCCTCCTGCTTCTCACTCGAGGCGCGGCCGTTCAAACGCGTGAACGGTCCAGGAATGGACCTCTAAGGCAATTTCGAGGTGATAGTGGTGGCCTCTCCGAGACTCGAACTCGGACACCCTTACGAGCGGTGGATTTTGAGTCCACTACGTCTACCAATTCCGTCAAGAGGCCCCGATGGGAAACCTAGCGCAGGCACCTGCAAAAGGCAAATCCACTTGACGGAGCTCCAACCCTTGCTCAGAATTCTCAACGATGGTTCGAAACAGCCCACCTTTTCGCTGGTCCCAGGTAGCCGCCCTGATTCTCGCCGGCTCGCTTTCCGCGCAGGCCGCGCCGAGGCTGCTTCGCTTTCGGTTGGCCCAGATTTCGGTTTTCCAGGCGAACGGCGGGGGAAACTCCTTCTCCGGCGTCGCCTCCTTCAACCCTGAGCTTAAGCTCGGCCGCGGGCTGTCGCTTTCAGCGAATGCCGGGTTCAGCCGGTTGCGCTCAGCGGCGGACACGACCTTTAACGTCGCGGAGGGAGGGGTGGGCGCGATTTTTGACCCGAGCGATCGGACTGCGCTCGAGCTAACCTACGGACGCCAGATCTGGATCGAAAACGGCGGGAATTTTCCCCTCTACTCAGTCAACGCACTGTATGACCTAAAGTCCTCGTTCATCGACCGCGTCTTTCTCGGCTACTCATACTTCGACCGGACGGGTTGGAGCGCTCACGAACTGAGAGTGGGCGTATGCTTCTGAGGCGCCGAGGGTTCGCGGCATGCATGGTTCTCGCGCTCTCCCTGTTCGCCTCGGCCGGAGAAGGCTGCGGCAAGGGCTTGAATTTAAGCGCGGGCGCGGGCAACGATTCGGCACCGGCCGAGTCACCTTCGCCCGCGCCCGTCCCCCCGCGGCCCATCCTGCTCAGCGGGCTTTCTGCCAGCGGCTCGAGCGTCCTAGTCGACTTCGACGTCGCAATCGACATCGCAAGCGTCACACCGGCCGATTTCGATTTAGTCTATACCGATACGGCCGGCGGCCAGCAGGTCACCTCGGTACTGAACATCGGCGCCTGGAGCAACGGCAACACGCGTGTGCTGCTTAACCTAAAAAACTTCCTTCCGGCCACCGGCACCTTCTACTTGTCCCTCGCGGTGGGCTCCATCTCGGATACGCTCGGCGCGACCAACTCCGCGGGCGTGATCATCCATGCAACCTACTGATTGACGCTTTAGCAAACCGCCGCGTTTTCAGTTCCAGCTGAGCAGCTTGAGCATCCCATCGGGCCCGAGGCGGTAGCGGACGCCGAGTGGCAAAGGCGCGAGCCCGTCTCCGTGGCCGACCGGAAGAGTGTGCACCACGGGGATTCCGTACTCGCGTCCGACCTGCGAGAAGATCTCCGGAATCAGCTTGCTCGCCACGAGCGCGGGGCGGAGCGGCTTGAAATCTCCGGGTTTGGCCTTCGACACGTCCTTCAAAGGCTTCTTCAGGCCTTTCGCAATCGTATCCTCGCAGCCCGGGAATTCGCCCAGAATGATCGCCTTGATACCGCGAAGCGAGCCCGAAAGCACTAGCTGCTGCAACAGGCGGTCGACGCGGTAGAGCGATTCGTCGATCTCCTCGAGAAAAAGCATCTTGCCGCGAAGATCCGGCATCCAGGGCGTGCCGACCATCGAGGCGAGCACGCAGAGATTGCCGCCGACGAGCTCGGCCGTGACGCCCGCGCCCAAACCCGCCGCGTGCGCGATCTGCAAGCGGGTCTTCTCCCAGTGGATGACGGGACGGTCCCCGCGCACGAGGCCGGCGAGCGCGTTCCATTCTACGTCCGTCTGATTGAGAAATTGCCGCACGCCAGGCATCGGCGCATGCAGCGTGCGCCAGCCCCAGTTCTTGCGGACGTACTCATGAAGGATCGTGGCATCTGAGTAGCCGACGAGCAGCTTGCCGGGCTGAGGCTTCTTCTTCCGCGTCAACTCATCGAGATTCTGCAGCAAGCGAATCGCGCCATAGCCGCCGCGCCCGCACCAGACGACATCGATCTCGGGATCGAGCGCCATCGCATGTAAGGCTTCGGCGCGCTCGGCGTCCTCGCCCGCGAAAAACCAATGCCGGAGCTTCACCTGCGGGTCGACTTTCACGTGGAAGCCCGCGCTCTCGAGCTTCGCAACGCCCATCTTGAGCTCGATCGGCGAAATCACCGAAGAAGGGGCGACGATACCGATTCGGACGGGCGCCTCAGCGCCGCTCACGCTGCCGGTTCCAATTCCACTGCCATTTAAAGTTGCCATGTAAGCTCCGATAGGGCGAGAAGGCAGCCGAGGATAACAGACCAGATAAAAGTCAGGCCCATGCTCATCATGCCGGCCCATTTCATGAACGAACGGCCTTTCTCGCTAGTCCCAGGAAAGAGCCACTTGGGCTGCGCGAGCAGGAGCGTGGTGACCACGATCATGCAGAGCTCGACGCCGACAGCGAACAGAATCTGTATTGGCAAAGATCCCCCTATGCCTTTTCCGAGGGCTCTTCCATGGATCGGGTCAGCTCCGCGGTGAGGGCCTTGATGCCGTCCCCGGTCTTCACCGATACCCAGAAGGAGTGCGCCGGATCGAAGCCAAGCGCGCGGATGGCCGCGCCTGCTTCTTTTTTCCGGCTCGCGCGCTCGGACTGCGTTTTAACTTGGTCGAACTTCGTGAATACAAAAGTAACCGGGATCCCGCTCAAGCTCAAGAACCGGATC
>JAYVOO010000034.1:0-2727 GCA_043757905.1 Oligoflexia bacterium | reverse complement strand
GTCAGGGAGTGGCTTTCTGCGCGCATTGCGACGGCCCGTTCTACAAGGGAAAGCGCGTCTCCGTCGTCGGTGGCGGCAACTCGGGCGTCGAGGCGGCGATCGATCTGGCGAACATCGCCGAGCATGTCACGGTCTTCGAGTTCAACGACCATCTCAAGGCGGACGGCGTCCTCGTGGAGAAATTGAAGGCGCTCCCCAACGCCGTGATCCTCACGAACGTGAAGACCACGCAGGTGATCGGGAACGGCAAGAAAGTCGTCGGGCTGGAGTACCAGGACCGCGCGTCGAGCGAGCTGAAGACTCTCGACGTCGACGGGGTCTTCGTGCAGATCGGGCTTTTGCCCAATACGCATTTTCTCAAGGGGCTCATCGAGCTCACGCCGTTCGGCGAGATCGTCGTCGATCCGAAAGGGCGCACGAGCGTGCCGGGCATCTACGCCGCCGGCGACGTGACGACCATTCCGTTCAAGCAGATCGTAGTGGCGATGGGCGACGGCGCGAAGGTAGCGCTGACTGCATTTGAGGATCGGCTTAGGGCTTAGCGAAGACGATTCCGTGGCCCTGGATTTGGGTCATCAGCTCGTGAAGCGCCTTGGCCCGGTGAGAAATCGAATTCTTCTCGCCTGCATTCATCTCGGCCAGCGTCTTACCTGAACCCTTGGGAATGAAGACCGGATCGTAGCCGAAGCCGTGGGTCCCGCGAGGGGCGTCGAGGATCGTGCCTTCAAGCGTGCCGCTCGCGTGAATCATGATGCCTTCGATGACGAGCGAGAGCCAGCAGACGAAGCGCGCTTCGCGGTGGGTATGGCCTTGTAGCTCCTGCAGGAGCTTGCGGGTGTTGGCTTCGTCCTGGGACATGCCCGCGACTGGCGTCGCGTAGCGGTGGCTCTTCACGCCGGGGCGCCCTTCGAGAGCGAGAACTTCGAGGCCCGAGTCGTCGCCGAGCGAGGGGTAGTGGGAGCCCAGGTTGCAGAGTCTGGCCTTGGCGGTGGCGTTCTCGAGGTAGGTATCGTGCTTCTCCGCGAACTGGAGGCCCGACGGATTCCGCACGAGCTGTTCGGCCCGAACGAGTTCGATGTCGGGGTAGGCCGAGAGCAGGGATTTGAACTCCTCGAACTTATCGCGATTCAGGGATGCCAGGACGAGCTTGTTGGAGAGGCGCATTTCCAGTTTGTAACATACGCCGTCCGGGACCGTCTAGGATCCTATGACCCGTTCGCGCCGCTCACTCGTAGCGGACGGTATAACCTACGGCGGTGGTGTTCGGAATGTCGGAAGCGCTCATCGCGCCCGCGTCGATGTACGGATTGAAGAAGGAGCGGATAAAGTCCTTGTAGCCGGTGCGGTCCGAAGCGCTCGTTCCCGGGCAGAGGGCGGCGTCGGAGTAGCATGAGGCCATCTGCTGGAAAGCGGCGGCGCAATCGCCCGTGAAGCTGTAGCTTTTGGTCCACTCGACCTGCGCGCGGCCCGAGATCGTGAACTTGCCGGCTGTGATCGGCGTTTCCTTCACGATTTTGCCCGCGCCAGCGGTGCCCGCGTGGCGAATACAGGTCGGGGCACCGGGCCAGGCAACGGCGTCGTTGGAGTACTGAACTTCAAGTGTCTTTTGGTCCGCACCGTAGAAAATTCCCAGGAGATCGCCCTTGCCCGTGGAGCTCGCGAAAACTCCGATACGGTCAGCCGGTTGGTAGTTCAGGAAGATCACAGGATCGGTCATGACTTCGGCGATTTCCGGAGGCGTACGAGTAGACGGGTTGGAGTCGGTCGCATGTTCGGTCCCCGAAACCACCGTGTAAAACGTGAGGGCTTGCGGCGCCGAGTTGTAATAGCCTGAGAGTTGGTCGGGATTGGCAGGATTCTCAATGTGATTGCCAAATCGGCAGCTGGTGATCAAAAAACCGGTAAATGCGGCGGCAATGATTGGAAGAGCCTTCATGCAGACTCTTCGGAGCGCTTTTACTGGATCTGAACGGGTAAAATCTGCCGGCCGAGGTTCTTCAGGCTCGGAAAGGCTTCCAGGCAACTGTCGATGGCGGCTGCAGGTACTTTGAAAAGGGCGTCCTCTGGCTGGTTGTGGCTGTTCAAGTCGACGGACTGCGGTTCGCCCTGCGCTTCGTCCTCGCCGCAGCCGATCAATGCCATGAAGTCATTCTTGACCATGAGGTCGCCGAGCGAGTTGACGCGAAGCTGGAACTGGCCGCCGTCGCACTCGAAGCCGCACTGGTAATGGGCGTCAACGAGATGGCAGAGGCCACTGTTCCAAAAGAATCGGGCCTTTTTTCCAGCCAGGACGTCAGCGGCGCGGTGAATACCGACCGAGACGAAGACATATTTGGATTCGAATTCGTGCGATTCGTTGGCTTCGCGGTAGAGCGCGATGGTCATGTCGGCGGGGGTCTGTCCCGGATGCGCCTGGAGATGTTCTGGAGTGTAGGTGCGCTGAAAGCAGGCAATCTCGTTGACCGCCGGGTCCGGGAGCTTTGCGCTGGAAGCTGCGAGCGCGACTGTCGCGCTTCCGATCAGGCCTAGGGCGGGGACGAGGTATTTCTTGAACATGTCATTCTCCTGTTTCGCTGATTGGGGCGAGTTGTAATCACTACCGGCTTCGTAAGTTAGAACGGCCCGAGTGAAACTAGAAGGCCGAGCAAATCACGCGGCAAGATCTTGCAATAATAGGGTAATATTTTTCTAATGCTCCGCAGCACTGCAGTAGGCCTGGTCCATTGC
>JAYVOO010000033.1:0-10104 GCA_043757905.1 Oligoflexia bacterium | reverse complement strand
CGGCTGGCGTCGGCTCTGGGGTGTAGAAAGCGCGCGCCGGGAGGGTTTGGCCTACGGTCCGAGAAGCTTTCAGCAGCTGATCTCCCGGCTTTATCAAGACGCGCTCGATGAGTGCGTGGTCTTTCTCGAGCCGCGCGCGGGCGACCGCGTGGTGGATCTCTGCTCGGGAGTCGGTGCGTCTCTCCTGCGTTGGCAGCGAGCCGGAGCGCGCGTGATCGGCGTCGAGCTGGGCGGAGAGGCGGCGGAATTCCTGGCCTTGAACGTGGGCGAGGGATCGGCGCTGCGCGGGCGCGCGTCCGACCGCATTCCGCAGCTCGACGCATGGGTGAGCGCTAACGACGCGACATCTCGAGAAGGATCCCGTGTGCTCGCGTTCGTGAACCCTCCGCGCACAGGCCTCGAGGAAAAAGTCGTCGAGTGGCTGGGAGCGAAGCTCCGACCCGAGCGCCTGGCTTATCTCTCGTGCAGCGCGGGCACGCTCGCGCGGGATCTCCGTCGTATGAATGCCCTGGGATATACGGTACAAAGGATCATTCCCTATGATTTCTTCCCCGGCACCCGGCACGTCGAAACCCTCGTTCTGCTCGAGCGGAAGTAAGTTCCTTCCCGTTGCGCTCGCCCTGATCACGCTCGCCTATCTGGTCCAGGGCGCCTGGGTTGGGATGACCGACGACGAAGCCTACTACTGGGTGCTCTCGCAGCGGCCCGCGCTCGGCTACGCCTACCATCCGCCGATGGTCGCCTGGTTGATCACGCTCACGCGCTTCCTGCTAGGGTGGGCGCTTCCGGTCGGGTCTGGCCTGCTCGTTCGAATCCCCGCGATCGCTTGCATGATCGCGTTTCTCGCGCTCTGCTTGCGGTGGCTCAGGGTGGCCGGGCTCTCTCGCGAGAAGGACGGGCTGGCGCTCGCGTGCCTCTTGTCGTTCGGGGGAATGTTCGCGCTGGCTTGGATGATGGTGCCGGATCTCCCGCTGCTGCTCGGGTGGTCGCTCGCGTATCTCGGAACCTGGGAGCTTTCGCTGCAAAAGAGATGGTGGAGGAGCGGGCTGACGATTGCGCTCGGGGTGGCGATCGCGATCCTCTCGAAGTTCTCGGGGGTGGCGATCGCGCTTTCTTCGGTGCTCTCGCTCATGCTCCTCTCGGATGCACCCGTGCGCGCGCGGCTGCGTAGCTGTATCTGGCCGCTCGGGGGCCTCGCTCTCGCGGTGATACCGATTCTAGTCTGGAACTCGCAGCATGAGTGGGGCTCGCTGCTCTATCAATTCCATGACCGGCACACGGGGGCTTCGGCGAACTGGATCCGGTACGCGCGATTCTGGCTCGTGCAAGTCGCGGTCGCAGGCGCGCCGCTGGTCGCATTCACTCTCAAACTTCTTTTCAACGGGCCTGGCGTCTTGCGGGCCGCGCGCCGCGAACCAAGCGCCGAGAGCCGCATTCTCGCTTACGCCTGGCTTTGGGCGGCGCCCGCTGCGCTCGTTTTCTGCGTGCAGCCCTTGTTCTCGGATTTCAAGATTCACTGGGCCTATGTAGTCTGGTGGCCGGGGCTCCTTGCCTTCGCTTGGATGGCTGCGCGGGATCAGATTGGCCGCGGCGCGCGGCGCTTTCAATTGGGATACGGTTTTGCTCTGATCACGCTCGTGTGGGTCGCCTGCCAACTGCCGGTCTGCAGCTGGAGCATCCGCGCGTTCAAGGGCGAGAGCTTCGACGTGAAGCTTGACGTGACGAACGATCTCTACGGCTGGAGCGAGTTCCGCGAGTGGTTGAAGCCTTACCGCACGGGAGTGGATGCGGGTACGCCGGTGATCGGCTCCTGGTACCAGACGGCGTCGCAAGCGGCCTTCGCGCTCGGAAACTCGGAACTGGTTTCGCTCGTGCCTCGCGATCTCAAGTCGCTTGATGAGTGGCCCGTGCTCACGGAAGTCTCTTCGCCCGGGCCGGACTGGCCCACGCTTTCCGCGCCGGTTTTCTACGTGAACGACAACCGCTATCAAGATCCGCCCGCGTTCAAGGGCGCGAAATGCTCGGTCGTGGGCATGCTTACGGCCCGG
Source organism: Oligoflexia bacterium (assembly GCA_043757905.1). GTDB lineage: Bacteria > Bdellovibrionota > UBA1018 > UBA1018 > UBA1018 > JAYVOO01. Next base: position 8,056 of record JAYVOO010000033.1, on the reverse strand, counting down.
CGCTTTGGGATAACCGTCAAGCGGATCGATCTCTGGCGGTGTCAGCCTTAAGAGAACTGTTAGCCTCGGCCCTGCAAAGGTTTCCATTGCTCAAGCGACCCGCTTGTCTTGTTGTTCATGTTTTTACAGGCGGGAAATTAATCTCACACAAAGTCGCAAGTTTGCCGCGGGATTTTAAAGCCCTGCTACTGCGTGTCGACTTGCATGGAGTGTATCTCAGTTGGTGACGGCACGAACGAAGTCACGGTGAATCCAGGCGCTCGGGCCGGGCTGGCCGGGAATTTCGACCTTCAGCCATTCCTCGGATCTGCCGGTCACGCTGTAGCGGAAATCGTTTCGCGCGAAGCCCAGTCTTCGGAACTTCTGGCTTGGGCCGCTGCGCAGATAGACTTTGTCGGTGATGGTCTCGATCAGAATCGCGCGTGCAGGCGCGATCACAGGCTCTCGCACCGGTAGCATCGCGGCCAGGTGAACCTGGTCGATGACGGGTAAGATCGCTGCGGGGGGCACGGGAGCGGAGTCCTCGCGCGCGATGAGGATCGGCGCGCTGATTGTTCCGCCAGGCTGAACGGCCGTGCGCGCGGGGGCTTGGGCAATTTCAGCGCTTCTGAGCGCCCGCGTGAAGAACGAGTGCGCGCCGAGGAGGGAGAGTCCGAAGAGAAGTGATGCGAACGCGGGTAGGTATCTGGAGCGCTTGAGAGCAGGCGTGCTCGAAGTAGGCTCGGTAATGAGGGTCGGATCGACGACGTCGTTCGTGTCAGAGAGGAAAGCGAGCTCGTCGGAAGGCGTGAGCTCGCGAGGCTGGATCACTGGTTTCAATTCAATCTTGGCTGGGCTCTTGATTATTGCGGTGGCAGCTCGCTCCTGCTCGCGCGCCGCGGCCAGTGCCATAAGAACGGCCTTCGGAGGCGCCGGAGGTGGCGAAAACGATGCGGGCCGAGAGGGAAGGGCGATGTTTCGTTTCAACGAAGGCGGGGACCAGGGCGAAGATTCCACCGCTGTCGTGATCTGGCGCGGAGCAGTCGTAAACGCCGCGGCGGGAATGGCGAGAGGCTTCGGCGCGATCTGGGCGAGCGGTACGGTTGGCGGCAGCGGTTCCGGGGCTTTCGCGCGCGGCGCGGCCTGCCTCACGATTGGACGAAGCGGCACGCCTGCGGCAGGCTCGGCGAGCAGGATGGGTTCGTTCTCGGGCACGCGGTCTAATTTGATGAGGCTGACTTCGGCCGCTTTCATCAGGGCGTGACCCTGGCAGCTCGAGCAACGTGAGATGCTCCATCCTCCGGTGAGGAGAGCGTCGCTCAGGGAAAGGTCGGCTTTGCAGTGAGGGCAGTTCCAGCGCATCTTCCTATAAGATTCACAAGTCGAGAGGAAAGCGTCAATGGGCAGGGTTTGCCGGTTTCACTGGCAGTTCTGCGAACGGGATGGCGGGCACGCTCGGCTCAAGGACGCGTACGACGACGCGGCGGTTTCGTGACAGCGCGGCCTCGTCGAGCTCGCCAGCAGGGTTGCGGGAGATGACTTCGGGGCGGGTGTCCGCGTACCCGATGGCGGCTAAATGGTCGGGAGCGAAGCCGTTTTGGAGGAACTTGCGCACGACATGGGACGCGCGCGCGCTTGAGAGCTCCCAGTTGGAAGGGAAGTTGCCGCCCAGGATGGGACGGCTGTCGGTGTGGCCTTCGATCACGATATTGTACTGCTTGCCTTCAGTTTTCTGTTTCTCGAGGATCTTGTTCATCACGCGCGTGATCAGTTCGTCGCCTTGCGGTCTGACTTCGGCGCTGAGTGAGTCGAAGAAGAGCGTCGACTGGAAAGAGATCGTCACGCTGGTCGGATCGGATTTGACTGTGGTTAGCTCTCCCAAACCGAGTGTCTTCATCGTATCCTGCAGGTAATTTCCCAGCTCTTTAGTCGATGGTTCGGCGTAAGGGCCATTGAACTGCTTGGCGAGCTGCTCTTTGATCTGCTCGTATTTAGGCGGATCAATCTTGGCCGTGGAGTAGAGGAGGATGAAGAACCCGCAGAGCAGGGTCATCATGTCGGCGTAGGAGACCAGCCAGCTGGATTCGTCGTGGCCGGCGGTGCCCCCGTGCTTTGCGTCGTTGCGTTGGTACCCCTGCTTGGGGTCGCGCGATTCGGCGTTTTGTTTATATTTCAGCGCCATTCTTAGGCAGCTTTTCTCGTCACGCGCTCGCGGGGAAGCAGGAAAGAGTTGAGCGTTTCGCGGAGTGTGACCGGGTTGGTCTGCGTCTTGAGCAGGAGCGTTCCTTCGACGATGATTCGGCGAAGCGTGACTTCCTCTTCGGTTTTCTTGGTGAGGTTGTCCGCGATGGGAAGGAAAACGAGGTTGGCGAGCGCGATCCCGTAGAGGGTGCCGATCAGGCCGACGGACATCGCCGGGCCAATGAGTTTCTGGCTGTCGGGCTGGCCGATCTTCTGAAGCAACCCGATCATGCCGAGCGTGGTCGCAAGCAAGCCGAACGCGGGAGGGTACTTGCCGATCGAACGGAACATGTTGGCTTCATGCATATAGCGCATCTCAACGGTCTTCAGGCGCTGCTCGAGCGCAGCTCGGATTTCGGGGGCGGTGAGGATGCCGGAGGAGACGAGCGTGACGGCTTCCTTCAGGAACGGGTGCTTGATCGAACCCACGGCTTCATTGAGGGCGCTACCGCCGGCGCTCGCGCGCTTGGAGAGGTCCATCATTTGAGAGATGACTTCCTGGTAATTGGTGTGGTTGCGGCCCAGGACGCGCATCGCGAAGACCTTGAGCAGCGAGAATACGTCGCCAAGTGGGAAGCTGATAGAGGCGGCGGCGGCCGTTCCGCCAACTACGATCAGGATCCCGTGCATGTCGAGGAAGAAGGCGAGATTGTCGGTGGTGCCCGTCAGGGAGAGGTACATGACGGCGACGCCGCCGATTAGGCCGACGAGGGAAGAGAAGTTCATCAGGCAGTCTCCTTCTTGAGCGCGCGTTTCCAGAGTAGATACTGGCTCGTCACGTAACTATCATCGAGCAAGCGCAGTCGACCGACCAGGGTCTCGACGCAGTTCTGGTAGAACCGCGCGCGAAGCTCGTCGGACTTGTTGAGGAAGTCCTGGAAGGAATCCTTTGGAATATAGAAAAGGCTGACCGGGCTCATGGCTTTGACGGTGGCGGAGCGCGGAGCCTCGTCAATCAGTGACATCTCGCCGAAGAAGTTACCGACGGTTAATTGGCCTACGTCATAGCTCTCGCCCGTGCCGGGGTTGTTTTTGAAGATCCCGACGGACCCCTGGATGATGACGTAGAGCCCCCAGGAGAGCTCGCCTTCGATCACGATGTTGGAATGCTCCTCGAAGTGAACTGTCTTGCCGCTGAAAGCGAGGTCCGAGAGCTCGGTGTCGGTGAATCGCCCGAAGAGTTTGATCTCGCGGATCAGAGGGACCTTGGGCTGCCGGGCGCCGGCGGTTTCGTTTACCATCCTGAAGCTCTCCGGATGTTAGGAGACGCGCCGCCCTGCTGATCAGGCGCTCCGGAATTTGTTTTCTCGCCCTGTATCTGGTTATTCGCGAACATGCGCTCGTTGGCCTCGATCAGGTTGAGCGTGCCTTCGCCCGCCATGACCTTGATCCGATTGAGAACCTTGCGTTCGACGCCGTGGTAGACGTCGCGGTTGATGTTCGTGATCGCCTTCAGCTCGTCCTCGAGCTCGGCCGTCAGCTCGCGCGGCGACTTGGCGAAGACCGTCTCCATGATGCTTGGGGGTGCACCCTTGAGGAACTGCAGGAGCTCCTCGTGCTTGAGGTTCAGAATCACCTCCAGCATCTGCCCATCGCGCAGGTACTTTAGGGTTTCAACGCTGACGAGCTTCGATTTGATGGTGCGCACGCTGTCAGGGCTCGAGATCTCGAGGGAACGGACCACGTCGCGCTGGATCTCGGCCGGAGCCCGCTCGAGCAGTCCGACAAGAACTTCGGAGCCAGGCAGCGCCTCGGTATTGAGCTTCGGATTTTCGCGGCGCTTGCGCTTCAGGGCGTTCGAGCAGTTGAAGATGAAGTCGCGCGGCAGGTAGTCGATGCGGGAGAGCTCAGTGAGGATGGCCATGCGGACCTGTTGGTCGAACTGCGCGTAGATCGCCGCCCGCTTTTGGGTGTCGCATTGAGTGAGGATGATGGCTTTGACCGTCAGGGACTCGGTCCTGACGAGCTCAAGGATCTGAATCGCGTCCATCTCGGCCAAGAAGTCGAAGAGGTTGGAGGAGCTGTTGCCCAACACCACGAGCTTGCCCGCGACTGTGCGGTTATGCAGCTTGCGGAGCAGTTCGAGCTTCTCGTCTTGATCGAGTTCGATGACGTTCTTGGCGTAGAACTCCACAAGCTCGCTTAGCTCGCGTTGCAGGCTCGGGTCGCGGAGCATGCCGAGTACGATCGCCTCGCCGAAAAGATGGATGTAGGCCGAGCAGATCTCGACGCCTTCCTCGGTCAGGACTCGGCTGAAGACGTGCTTTGCCACCTTGGGCTGTTGTCCAAAGATGCCTGTGAGCTCCTCGAGCAGGCGGTCGATCTCGTAATTGCGCGCGACGCGGCTGGAGCGGGCGTTTCCGGCCGGCGCATCCTCGCCTTCGGAGCCCGCCTGGGATTCTGAAGGCGACTCGCTCTGCTGGGATGGGCGTTTGAGCATGCGCTGGACGAGGTTCGGCTGGCCGGATTTCGAGGTGAAACCTGTGATAGCGACGAAGACTAGAAGCGAGAGGATCGCGCAGGCCAGAACGAGGCCGTAGACCTTGAACTTCTCGAGCTCCTGGTGAATCGCGTCGCTCTGCTCGACGCGCTCGATTTTCTCGGTCCGTTCGAAGCGCTCCTGCTTCTGGTTGGATTCATTCCGCTGATTAGTCTCCGAGTTGCTTCGGGATTCTTTCGAGTCGGTGCGGAATTGGGAATCGCTCTTATGCGTCTCGCTCGCGTTGAGCTTGTCGGAGGTGGTTCTGTTCAAGTTCTCCTTGGAATCGCGCGAGTCGGAGCTGGCGATCGAGCGGATCGGGCGCCCATTGGCGCCGAGCAGCGCACGGCCATCCGCACCCAGGATGTTTCCATCCTCGTCGGTCCGGCCGGGGCGAGGGAATGCCAGCGAGCGGGCCGTGAGGTTCACGTTCTTGAACGAGTTGGACTTGAACTTAGCCATCTCGAGGATGTTGTCGCGTTCCTGTGGGGTGAGCGTCTCATCGACGAGGATCGTTCCGGCGATCTCACGAATACGGATTGCGAAGTTGCCGTCCTGGACGAACTCTCCACTCTTGCCGTACTGCGCTTCCTCGCTGTTGACGGTCTCAGTCGCCAGGCTGAAGTCTGAGAGCAGGCACTGGTTCGGGCAGAACTGGTGGAAAAGTTCCTCGATCGAGGCTTTGAACTGCTTGGTGATGCGTTCACGGATCTCGGCAATCTTGCCCGCGGACTCGATCGGTTCCGGGAAGTGGGCGAGCTGGGTGTCGACCTTGACCGGGAAGTCGAGAGTGTCGAGATACTGCTGGAGGAGGTCTAGGAGCTTGCGGCGCGAGACTGGGCCGACTTTCTCGTTAATCAGGAGCTTGATTCGGGCGGAAGAGGGCGCGAGTGAGGCGGCCTGGCCGTCGACGTCGTCGTAGCCCGGCTGGACCTGGTCCTTGACGCTCACGTCGACGGCTGCCGAAATGTTCATCAGCTTGCATTCGTCGCGGCAATATTTCTCGAGAACCGGCTCAAGGAGGTTTCGCACTTGGTTCTCGGCCGTCTTCTGGATGAGCTCGATCGAGCTTGCGCGCGCGTGCGCGAGAGAAGCGGTGGCGCCGATCCATACGGAGGCCAGGGCGGAGACTAGCAGGAATGTCCGCATCAGATTCATGGCGTCGCGCCTCCGGAGTTCGGGGCGGCGGCAGCGGGGACCCGGCGCTCGATGAAGCGCTTCAGGCTCAGATTATTGGGATTTAGACGCAGGGCCTGCGACCACGCGCGAAGCGCGAGGTCTGGCTTGCCCATGCGCTCGAGCAGGGTGCCTCTCATCTCAAAGAGTTTGGGGTCGGTCGGATAGGAGCGAAGCATCTCGTCGTTCTCGATCAGGGCGGCTTCGAATCGGCCCGCGCGGAAAAGCTGTTTGTTGCGGTCGATGCCGGCCAGGTAGCTGCGATCCTGCTCAGGGGTGTCGTCGTCTGAAGGCATCAGGCCCAGGCCTTTTTCAACTTCGCGGCGCTTGGACTCGTCTTGTGGCTGGTTACGGGGAAAAGTGCTTGCGATCTCGCGGTCCGCTAGGCCGGGGCGCTTCTCGGAATAACGGTTGTCGACGCCGTCCACCGAGTTTGCGGAGGCCGGGCCGCGTTCCGTGTCCCGGAATGCAGGCGAAATCGGGATCGTGAAATCCGACATATCCTGGCTCGAGCGAGGGAGCTCGACTTCGACGGAGCGGTCGCCCTTCTTCGTGCGTAGGATCAGGTTCTGGCCAGGCTCTTTCGAGGCCTGCGCGGAGGAATACTCTCCGAAAGGGTTGTTGATCGGGCCGCCGGCCTGCTGGCTCGCGACGTCGGGAACGAAGATCGACTTCACGGTCGAGCAACCTAGCAGGCCCGTGAGGACCAAAAGCGCGGCTGTCGTTTGAGTGCCCATGAGTTTCACTGGTCAATCCCTTTAAAAGAACATACTGATCCCGATGCCGAATTCCAGCCCCGAGACCTTTCCGAGCTCCGCAGCTCCGTTATAGGCGGTCGAAGAGGGGCGAAAGCCCAGGTTGCCTGAGACCGAATAGTGTTTGCCGAGTCGCCATTCATAGCCGTTGCGAATCAGCGCGCCCAGGAAGCCCGAGCTGTAGGTGCCGCCGATGCCGATGTAGTAGCTGCCTCGGGGTTTGTTGAAGTTTTCCTCGTCGCCGATCAGATTCCAGGCGTGGACGAAGAGCAGGTTCGCATTCAGGCCGGAGTAGAGGTTCGGAGTGCCAGCGGCGTTGCCGCCGACGATGGACGAGGAGTCCATGCTGTAGTTGATCTCAAAACCAACTTCCTTCTTGCGGTTATCGTAACGCTCGACCATGCGGAATCCCGCGACCAGGCAGCCCGTCGTGCGGCCGATATTCGGTTCGAACATATAGTAGAGCGTGCCACGGTACTGCACGGTGGGCGTGTACTCAGTGAGCTTACGGGCGTCGTCACCCTGGCTGAAGTCTACGCCGCGCCGGAAGGCCGAGGCGCGGGAGGTCTCCGAGTTGTAGCTGCGCGACCAGACGATCGCGCCCGACTCGGGTTCGCTGATGAACATCGAGAGCACCATGCCGTTGGGTTGGTAGGAGAAGGCGAGGTCCATGAAGTTGGCGATGCCCGACATCTTCGCAATGCGCGCGAGTTCGACCGGATTGGTTTCGGCCGAAGTGATCACGACCTGGTCGCCGTTCATGGACGTCTTCTTCGAGCGGCAGGGCAGGCACTGGATGACCCGCGCGCGGGAGTTCCGCATAATGCGTTCGGTGACCAATAAATCCAGGTGAGTCTTGAAGGACGGCGGGATGTTTTCGCTCGTCGCGATATTGCGGATCGAGACATCCTTAAGACCGCTCACGTTGCCGTTCTTAATGTCGTATTCGAAGTCGCCCATGACGTCTTCGAGCACGTCATAGAAGTTGCGGGCCCTCGTCTCGTCTGCGAGCGCGGAGCGCATGAAGGAGCCGAAGAGAAAAAGAGTCATTGCAAGCCAGACCAGAGGGCCGAGCAATGCGAAGCGACGGGTCCCGAGGGACTCGCCTTGGCTTTTTTCTTCCCGTTCATTTTGCCACTCTGCGTGCATGAATATACCCGATGCTCCTTCCTCACTTGGCTCATCGGTATTTAGTTGAGTCCCTTTAAATATCCGTTATTAAACCAGATCAACGCGCTCAGGAAATAGGCGGAAATTGCCGATACCTTTCGTAAGGGAGAATGTTCCATGCGTCTGAGAGCCCGCCGCACCTTGCTACCGACAGCGATCCTCTTGATCGGGATCCAAGCCGGAACGAGCTGCTCCACCACGGAAGTCGCGCCCACGCCGCCGCCGGTTACCGCCGAGCTGCCGGTGTACATCGCCG
>JAYVOO010000032.1:0-10105 GCA_043757905.1 Oligoflexia bacterium | reverse complement strand
TCGCTGGGAGCCCGTCCACAAGACGCAGATCCTGGTTATCGACAACACGGACCTTGCCAATGGGCTCACCGCCGCCGTCGGCCGGATCGGGATCGTGCTGATCACGACGCCCCCCGAGAATTTCTTCAGCACGGGATATTATGACGACTGGCTCAGGCTTCTCGTTTTCCACGAGTACACGCATCTTGTGAACATGGACGCGACCCGGGGTTTCTGGAGCGCGCTTCGCGTCCTCTTCGGCGACGTCACGCTGCCCAATTCACTTTGGCCCACCTGGATGCTGGAAGGCCTTGCGGTCTACGCCGAGACTCGCTTCACGAATTCCGGCCGTGGGCGCAGCCCGTACTATGAGATGGTGCTTCGTTCGGCCGTCGAAGAGGACCTGCTCGACAGCTCGAAGTTCATGACCCTCGACAAGGTGAACGGCCCGAACCCCTACTCACCCGCGGGCGAAACCCCTTATCTCTTCGGCTATCAGCTGATGAACCAGATCACCAAACAGAAGCTCCAGGGCCTGACCGCCGACCAGGAATCGAATCTCGACAAACCGGAGGACGCGCTCGGGATCATGTCCATCCGCTCGGCGGGGCGCTTTCCGTACCTGATCAACGGGAATCTCGAGAACATCATCGGCATCGACTTCTACCAGCTCTGGGACCAGTGGGTCGGTGAGACGCGCGCGCGCATGAAGAGCCAGCTCGAAAAGATCAAGAGCAGGCCCGTGACGCCGGTCACTCCCCTCACGGATCCTGCGATCGAGCTCCTGGGTGTGGCCGCGTCGCCGGATGGAAAGCTGATCGCCTACACGGAGGAAACCTCCGACCGGCATATGTCCCTTTACGTCCGCGAGCTCGCGACGGGCAAGACTCGCCACATCGAAGAGAAGCTCCTGGGCACGAACCTGAGCTTCTCTCCCGACTCCAAGCGGATCTACTTCAGCGCGATCGAGCGCCGAGGACTGTATGCATTAGTGAGCGACCTCTTCGTCCACGATCTCGAGCGCGGATCAACCACCCGCCTGACGACGCGCCTTCGTGCGCGCGATCCATCCGTCTCGCGCGACGGCTCGCAACTGGTATTCACGGTCACTGCGAACCAGACGACCTCACTCGCTCTGGCCGCCCTGATAGCCGACAACGAAGGTCGCGACGTGAGCCTCGCCGATATCCAGACCATCCACGTGCCTAGTCCGCTCGGCCGGGTCTCCAATCCGATCTTCACCGCGGATGGCCGATCCATCGTCTTCTCGGTGCACGAAAACGGCGTCGTCGCCGAGGACCTGCTGCAGCTCGATCTCGCGACCCGAAAGGTCACGACTCTCGCACGTAACGGGAAGATGAACCGTTTCCCCACGGTTGACCCGTCGGGCACGGTCTTCTTCGTCTCGGACGTGACGGGCATCGACAATATCTTTCGCATCGCGACTTCTGGAAACGGCCCCAGCGCAGTCACGCAGGTCACGAACGTGACGACCGGGCTCGCGCTGCCGGTCTTCGTGCCGACTGCCGACCCGACCAAGCCCCGTCTGCTGGCCAACCATTACACCTCGAGCGGCTGGCGTGTCGTCGAGCTGGGCGAGACGCCCACCGCTTCCACGGGTGGCCTGAATCCCGTCGAGCTCACGGTCCCGCCCGCACCTGCTCCCGATCCTGTCGAAAGTCGGGCAGCCGCCGCTTCAAACTCCGCCGCAGATTACCCGGTGAGCGACTACTCTCTTTGGCCGAGCATCCTGCCCCGACAGTGGTTTTTCCTGCCCACTTTCTTCCCGGGCAGCATTTACCTGCAGGGCGAGGTCCTGGGTTTCGACGCCATCGACCGGCATCGCTACCTTTTCGGGACGGGCTACGACACGCTGACCGGTCAGCTGGATCTGCTCGCGCTCTACGAGAATCGCCAGTTCGGCCCAACGCTGGGGCTTTCGTTCAGCAACACGACAGCTCGCTCTTTCCGACTCCTGAGCTCCTCCGGTGCCTACGACTTGCTCGCCTACGACCGCGACCTCCAGCTCACCGCCTCAATCTCGCTGCCGATCCAATACACGTATTCGACACTGACGCCGTACCTAGCCTTCCATCTCGAGCGCACGTTCCGCTACGTACCGGGCGCGAACCCGGACGAGAGCGATCTCATAGCTAAAACCGTTTATGTTCCCACGGCCGACGCCGTCCTGATCTACTCGAGCGCAAAAAGCTCGCGCCTCGGGAACGGCCCCGAGGAAGGCCGCAGCACTTCGCTCGGGAACCGCGTTTACTTCAACGGCGGCGAGCAGATCTACAAGGCTTATTTCGCGGACACCGAATACCTGCGGGTGACTGATCACGCAGTTCTCATTCCGCAGGTGAAGGCCTCGCTCGCCAGCTCCGTTTCGAGCTACCGCGACGCGAACGTCGTCGTCGAAGGGCGCGCGCGGCGCCTGATCGCGAGCCTGCCCACCGATGGCTTCAGCCAGCTCGCGCTTCGAGGTTATCCCGAGCGAAGTTTCTTCGCGCGCGGCGCACTCGTTGGCGGACTCGACTTCCGCTATCCCATCCTCCGCGTCTTCCGGGGGTGGGGAACGAACCCGCTCTTTCTCGAACAGTTCTACGGCTTCGTCTTTGCGGAATCAGCATACTTTCCATTTCATGAGAACGGTCTCAATGCACTGCCTTCGGCGGGTGCGGGCGTGAGCGCGCGGCTGGACGCATTCATCCACCTACCGATCGTACTCTCAGGCCAATACAACCGCGGGTTACGCGAGGACGCGGGCGGCGTGGGTGAGCTGATCGTCCAGCTGGGCCTGGGTAACCTGCCGTTCTAACCGATTACTGCTCATTATAGTGCGAGTTCTTGTAATCTTTCCAATCGGCCTTCCACCAGGAAGCATCGAAGTTTCGATCCGCGATCACGTTCTGGGAGCGTGGGTTCGGATGAAAGCAGTCGACGCTCAGATCGTCGGTCGTGAATCTGTAATCGTACACAGAGCTGCCGTATCGCACGCGGTCTCCGTAGATTCGCGCATAATCTGAAGTGATTTTCTTGAGCGACTCGTTGTACTCGACCACGCGCTGGGCGATCTGGCGGCGGTGATCCTTGTCATCGTCGAGCGTCAGGTTCGGACAGAGGTCGATCTTCTTCCACAGATCCTCGCATCGGAAGTCATCGCCGATGAAAGCGCGTGCATTCTTGGCGGTCCTGCGGAGCGGTTCGATGTTCGGAATCGAAGAGATCAGGATCCGAGTCTTCTTCTCGGCGGCGAGCAAAGTTCCCACGACCTGCGAAACTCGATTCTGGTAATCAGCCGTGGGAGTCATGCCTGAGATCTTCGGGTCGCAGATGTCGTTGGGGCCGATCATAACCGTCACGTAATCGGGCGCGCCCTGACCGAGTTCCTTGCGGCTCCAGCTCAGGACCTTGTCGAGCTGCTTATCGAGCACGTCCTTGGCTTCAGACCCCGAGACCGCGGCATTATAGACCTTTAGGCTCCCGCGCATTTTCTTCAGACGATAGGCATGGCTTTTAATGACGTCGCCCGAGTCGAGACCTGTCGTCCAGCTCCAGCCTTTCTTCTCGAGCGCCTTGAGCGCCTGGTCCTCGTCGCTACCGCTGCGAAAGAGCCGGTAGGCGAGATCCAGTTCGCGGAAGATCTGCTCGCTGTAGAGATAGCCGCCGCGCTTCAGGTTCGCGAGAAATCCGGCCGAAATACTGTCGCCTAGTGCCGCCATGGACTTGGGCAGGGTGAAACGTTGGGAAGATGTCGAGCCCGTGCTCGGCGAGTGGGGGTCATAGATCCCGCTCAAGGTACCCGGGGCGTCGTTCACGACGGTGTAGGGAGGATCGTCCGATTCGGGAGATACCTTGATTTCGCTCGTCGTGGAAACCGCGTTTCCGGGATTCGTCCCGCCACAGCCACCCAAACAGACTGCGAGGGTTCCGAGTCCAATCAAATTTTTAAATTTATTTCGCATCATAATAGGCCGCTCCACTTTCTCTCGAGATAGAGACAAAGCAGGAGCCGGGCCAGAGTGCGCCCGTGGAATACTGGCTGTTTTTAAGCACTGGCATGCTTAAGCTGTCCAAGGTTTTGACAGCTGTGTCGGTCCAGACACGGGGTTCAGCTAACGATGAAATCCTGGCTCTGGCATCGGATGCGCGGCGACACCGGCACGTGCCCGATCTGCGCGCGCTCGGAGAAACTGCCCAAAATCCTGGTGATCGACTGCTACGAACTCCGGCGCTCGTCCGGGTAGGCCGGGCGCGCTTTCGCCTGCTTCTACAGCGGCAAAAGCGCGCCCCTCGGCCTCGGCGCGAGCCAGCCGCGCCTCTCGCTCGGATTCGAGCGCGAGGCGGCGGGCGGGCTGCTGCCTGAGCAGACGCGCGTAGGCGAGCTCGATCTGGCGCTTGCGCGCCTCCGCGAGCTCGCTTGGCGTGATCTGCCCGCGAAAATATTGAGCAAGCGCCGTGCGCCCCCCAGCGCGACCGCGGATCTCGAACTCCAAGCCCGTGCGCCCGAAGCCCAAATAGTCGGCACCGCCGCTCAGGTGATCAATGAAGCGTCCCTCGCGTGCGAAGCCGTCGTGCGTGCGTTTCGTCATTTCGGTCCCGATGATCAGATCGCCGCCTCGGACGAGACGGACAAAAGCATCCCGTGGAATCTCGAACTTCAGGATATTCGATTCGCCGTCGGCTAGCTTCTCCAGGAACTGGGGATCCTTCCGGGCGTAGCGCCAGGCGTAGTTCGCGTCAGGCGTCCAATAGCGCGCCCCACGCGCGGCCTGACCCGCTCGCCACTGCGCGGGCTCACCCGAGCGCTCGGCCCCACGGTAGAGCGGGATCGCGCGACCTTCGAACTCACGCAAGTATTCGCCGAGCAGAAACTCCTGCAGAGGTTCGCGCGTGATTCGGCCCGACTCGGGTGCGATCTTCACGACCTCCGGATTCGTCGAGAGTCCGTGGCTTCGTAAGTACTCGGCCACTTCGCGCGGGTCCTGCTTCGGTGCGGGCGTTCCGTCGCGGCGCGCGGCTTCGAGTGCGGCCTTGTTCACGTCCCACCAGGCGTCCGTATTATAGTTCGTGGCATCGAAGCGGCTGGTCGCCATCGGGATCAAAGTCGTTACGGTCTCGGCAGCTTCCGGATCGGGTGTGAAGACGAAATAGGAGAGCTTGAATTGAGGATCTGCGTCGATCTTTCCCTGCCCGCCCCGAATCACGACGCTCCCGGAATTCACGCCCGGCAAAGCCTGGAGCACCAGTTCCTTCAAGCGCGCATCCGTGACAGAAGCCGCGGCAGGAACCGCGAAAACCATGCTGAAAACGAGCCAGATCGCGCGCGCAAGCGTCTTCATAGCGCCTTTCTCCTGCCGGGAACTGCGAAAGCGGGACGCGCGCGGAATCCCTCGACCTGTTCCGCCCGGCGCTTCATCGGGAGCACGCAGGCATACTTCGCGGGATTGATTCGGTCGATCGTCTTGAGCACAGTCTCGACCGCCGAGACACGCGCCTTCGACTTCATCTCAGAATCCACCTGATCCAGGCTGTTCAAGTCGTTGAACAGCAAGTTTACGCTCGAGGGGCGATCCGTGATCAAATTGATCGCGCCGAATTGGATCTTCCGACCACTCAGTAAATTGAAGCGGCTCACGGTCTCCGCGACTCGGCTTTGCTCGACGTCGACCGTGTCGACGCCCGACTTAAGTTGGCGCGATACCCAGGCTTGCGTCTGTTCGCCGGGGCTGGACGAGTTCCCGTGAGTGCCGCCCGTGCCCACGACCACGCCCCGATGATCGATGGCCAGACTGGGCGCCGCCCCGGGCGCCAGCGCGTTCTCGAGCGCGATCGCTTGACCGTCGAGCTGGAAACGCGCCGGAATGCCGAGCCCATAGAGTGGAAGCTTGCCCGAAGGTGCGCCTGCGGAACCCAGGAAGAAAAACCCGCGAAGATCCGGAAACTCCTGAAGCACGGCCTCTGTCAATTGCGCCGACGCCTCGCCCCAGAGCGTGCGCTCGCACGAAAGAGTCAGCACCTTCACCGTGGGCGGCGGAGCAAGGTCGCAGGCCGACTCTTTCGGCGCTAGCTCGAGTATCTTGCCGTGAAGCCAGCCCGCGGCCCCGTCCTTGTGAGTCACTGATTTGAGGGTCCAGGGACTTTGCGGCGAAGCGAGCGCGCTCTCCCATTGCGAGTAATAACCTAGAGCCGCGTGCTCGGGCTGCAAGCCCGCGAATTGAGCGGCGAGTGACTTCACTTCGGCGGAGATCTCTCGAAAGAACTTCTCTCGATCCGCCCGATGCAGCCAGATCTCGGGTGCCTTGAGAGGGGGACCCGGGTCCCGCTTGCTCTGCGCGATCTCAAGAATCGCCCGGTAATGCTCGAGGTATTGCTGAATGGGTGGCACCCTGTAGATCAACCGCGGTGGGCCGGTCTGCCCTGCGTTGACGTCGAGATACTTCTGAATGCCCCACGCCTCGTAGGTGCTTGGGATGCGGACGAGCTTCTGCTTGGGATATGCCGGATTCGCAAGCAGCGACTCAAGGCTTCCGCCGAAGACTTCAGGACTTACGCGCCCCGAGCGCACGCTCTCGAATGCCGCCAGTCCGAGGCGGTTAGCCGAGTACCGATCGGCATCTTTCATGGAGTGCTCACCTGAGTCCGCGCCAAGCGAAGGAATCAAGGTCAGCTCCTTCGCGTCTTTCGCGGCTTTCGCATCCTCGAGACGCGCTCTCGAGGCCAGCACTTCACCCGCGCCATGCGCCCACTCGAAGCTCCGGGCCAGCGTGAAGTCCGGAAGATCAGCCGTCGCGTCCCGCTCAAAACGAGTCAGTATAGAAATGAAGAGCTCGCGCTCTCCCTCCTCGCTTGCGTTTACGCTTGCACCCGCGCGCGCGGCCTCTTCCTGCCTGCTCTCTTCCACGTCGTGGATCGTGTCCGCGATCAGAGTCTTGTAGACGCTGAAGAATGGAGTCGAAAGCGCGATTCGCGGACCGGCCCATGCCTGCCCCGTGAGGAACGCCAATGCGATTAAGAACGAACGAAACATGGTCCCCTACCCCTGTTTTGATTACCCCGGTCCAAACTTGAATTAATGCCCTGTGCTATCGCATGGCGTTACAGCCGTCAAGAGGATTGACACAGTGCCCTAAAGTTACTATATTGCACTGCGTGACTCCACAAAAATCCGGGTATAGAGGCATCCTTTGGGTCGGGATGGTTGTGGCGGCGCTAGCGTCGCCCCGATCGCAGGCGGCAGTCCAAGCTGGGGCGTCTCATCGCGACTTGCGCGTCTTTCGTCATGACGCCCTTCGAAACGTCCTCTTGCCTCAGCTCCGCTTGCTTCGGCCGACGCTCTTGGCGGGTCAAGAAACTCCGACCTGGAATGACTTCGCCGCGCTCGATGCCGCCACCCAGGCGATCGCGGCCACCGCTCCCTCTCAAGAAAAAGTAAGTCCAGCAGTAGTCCTCACCGACGACGAGCTCGCCGCGATCGAGCAATTCCGCGCGGACGCTCCAGCGTGGGCCGTGCCGCTGCCGGAGGACCCCGGTGCACCGAGCGCGCGCTATCTCCCCAACGAGTTCGAGCTCAAGACGCTCTATAGAAAAAAAGCCGCGGCTTTGCTGAAGGCGCTGCCCTTGGAACTTAGACCCGAGATCCGCAAGCTTCCGAAATCCGATCGGCTCAAGCGCCTGACTGCCGAGGCCGAGGCGACGGCGAGGAAGCAGGAGGAGCTCTTCGATCGCTTCTTCGCGTCCACCGGCTTCGAGAACATCGAAACCTATGAGGCCGCCATGCGGGCCAAGGGCGGCAAGTGGCCAGAGCTGATCGACTATCTCAAGAACGCCGACTTCGACTTGAGCATGCGGCGGCCCGAGAACGCGCGCTGGTGGGTGCCCAAAGTGGGCCTCCATAACCAGCACGTCACCGGAACCTCGAGGGGCACGCTCGACAACCAGAAGCGCAACCGCTGCGAAGCCAGCTGCTTGGGCCTCACCTACGCAGAGTACGCAGAGCGCGACAACGACTTCAAGCCCAAGTACGGCTCGTTCCGCCCGAAGCCCGGCTCGGCGTTCAAACCAAGCAATTCGGACTACCAATACGGCCCCGACATCTACATTCTCAAGAAGAGCGCAGTCACTTCACGCACGGTGCTGACCGGCGGCGACAGCCTGGGACGCTTCGTGACGAACGCGGGGTACTCCGGCGCCGAAGCCCACACACCCACGACCTGGGAGCACGTCTTCATCCCGTGGAAGTACCGTACGCTCGCGGCGCCATATATGTACGAGGAGTTCGTGCGCGGCCAAGTGGGTAAAACCGAGGACAGCGTGCCCGCCGATACCCTGCCAGTCACCTGGAAGTGGGGCTATTACGTCGAGACCCAGGCCTTCGGCCCGCATACCCTGGAAATGGTCGAGGCGTTCGAATTCACGCAGACGCCTCCTACAGGCGAGTTTCTGGCTCGGCTCGTCCAATACGGAATCGAGATCCGGGACGGTCGGCAGTGGCCGGCCACAACTTGGACCCCACCCGCACCCTGACTCACTTTCGGGCGGAGTCCTCGATTTGAATAGGAATGGCTGCTGACTCGTTTTTGAGCCAGTTTTGAAAGTCCGCTTTTGGAAAGCTGACCGCCTGAAAGCGATAGTGGGGTTTCGGCTTGGACTCGGGCCCGAGGTACTTGAGCACGACCCAAGACTCTTTCATGTCCACCAAGTTTTGAAAAACCGCCCCGGGCCGCGTGCGGCCCACCACTTCATTCAGCCACCGATGAGCCAACTCTTTTTCTTGAGCGCGTTGCTCTTTTTGTATCGTCTCTTCGAGAGTCACTTGGATGCTCGACTTCTTGCTTTGATCGATGACTGAGGGAGTGGAGCCTTTCTTAATCGCTCGACCCCATTCGAGCCCTTCGTCTGGATTGAGAACGACTTCCTGTACCGTAAGCCCTTGCTCCATGGCGGCTCGAATCAAGCTTTCCGGTTCTTGTACGGACCTCAGGAAAAAAGCATCCGCCTTTGCCTTCAGTGCCTGCTGAATTTCCGGTGAACCCAGGAAAAATTCAGAGTAAAAAATGCGGTCGACCAGCGTAGGCAAGATAAAGACCTGAACGTAAGCCGAATGATCTTTTCCAAAGACCGCGTGGATCTTGCCTAGCGTCGCAGGATCGCGCGTATTTTGCTCGATCCGCTTTTCCTCGCGCTCGAGTGCGTCGGACAGCACGGGCCTGCCGTAGCGCTTCATGATGGCGGCGTCCGTGTACGATCGCATGAGCTGGTTCAAACCCACCTTCGTCGGTTCGTTCGGGTAATAAATTTTTGCCACCTGATCTCGGTAGTCGACCATGGACTGGGTGATCGTGTAGTCACCGACCGTGGCGGCTTTGTGGGTGCAGCTCAGGGTACAGCTCGCGGCGATGACCAGCCTGAAAAGGAACTTGAAGCTTTGCATAGATATTCTACTTTTCATGCAATCAAGGTGAGAATCGAGAGCCATCATTGAGGGTGCCCACGCTGCTATTGCCGCCCCATACAATCATTTCGGAGCCCGTCCAGACCGCGCTGTGAGAGTATCTTGCGGTTGGTGCGCCGCTGGTAGCGAGAGCGGTCCCCCAGGTGTTGGTTGCCGGATTATAACGCCCGCCGGTATTGGTGCGGGTAGCGCTGTCATTCCCACCCCAGGTCAGCATCTCTGAGCCCGTCCAGACCGCGCTGTGACTGTATCTAGCCGAAGGCGCACCAGTAGTGCTGAGCGCGGACCCCCAGTTGTCGGCCGCTGGATTATACCGCCCGCCCGTATTGTGACGAATAGTGCCATCATACCCACCCCAGATCAGCATCTCTGAGCCCGTCCAAACCGCGCAGTGAGAGAATCTAGATGAAGGCGCACCGGTTGTGTTGAGCGTGGTTCCCCAGGTGTCGGTTGCTGGATTATAACGCCCGCCCGTGTTTGTGCTGCCGCCAGTAGTCCCACCCCAGATCAGCATCTCCGAGCCCGTCCAAACCGCGCTATGCCATTGCCTAGCAAAAGGGGCACCGGCAGTCTGGAGGGCGGTTCCCCAGGTGTCGGTCGCCGGATTATACCGTCCGCCAGTACCGGTGAAAGTGCCACCGGAAGACCCACCCCAGACCAGCATTTCGGAGC
>JAYVOO010000031.1:0-2741 GCA_043757905.1 Oligoflexia bacterium | reverse complement strand
AGAGGATCACGCCGCGCATGCCAATCGAGCTGTGCGCGCCGGCCGTGATTGTGACCGAGCCGTCATAACGGGACATCTCCTGGATGAGCCGCGAGTAGGCCGTGCTTTTGAAGCCCAAACCGCCGAACTCCTCTGGGATGATCAGCCCGAACAGGCCCATTTGCTTCATCTCTTCGATGAACTCAGGTGGCAGCTCGCCCGCGCGGTCCCATTTGCGGAAGTCCGCCTCATGTGGCTTCAACCAGCTTCCGACCGTGTCGATAACGCTCTTGAGCGTCTCCTTCTCCGTCTCATCCATTTTCGGATAAGGGATGATCAGGTCTTCTTCGATGACGCCCATGCAGAGTGAGCGCATGAAACTGGAGGTAGGATTGCCGGCCATGGTGGATCTCCGATGGGAGTCGCCCCGCTCTTCATTGAGCGGGAAGAATTCTAGGATGCACCGGAATCAACTGTAAAACTAGAGGCAAGCGAACCGGACCGCCTTGACGAGCTGAGCCGTAAGCGCTAAGTCCCCAGCTTTGACAGAGACGTGAGCACCCCCTAGACTCAGAAGTACCGAGGAATCCATGCGCCTATCGATTGCAATCGCTTTCACAGTCCTGTCCGCGACCCTCTCCGCTTCCGCACCTGTGCGAGCCGCCGATTTGAATGGTTACGTTCTCCAGGCCGTCGCCGAGATGCCCGAAGGCGGTGCTTACTCGACCGGCCATCCTGCGGGCGAAGGGCTGATCGCCGCAGTGAAGACTGCACCCGAGCTCGAGATCGACACGGCTCCAGCGCACCCGAGCTTCTGCACTTCAGCCACTTACCTCGTTTTCCTGAAGGCACTGCAAAAACTTCGAGCTGACGGGCTCTTTTCGATCCCAGCCGCGCTACTTTCGTACCTGAGCCCTCCCGCTTCAGTCGATTCGCTTTTCAACGATGATGGCAAAGGGATCTGGGGCCGCTGGAACGCGAACGGGCCCGGCACTGCCCGACTCTTCCACGAGCTCGGCGCAGGCGAGAACTTCGTCGGATGGTCGAAGAAACGCGCGGGCGATTTCATGAAGATCCAGTGGAACGACCATGTCGGCGGCAACCTGGAGCGCGGCCACTCGGTGATCTACTTGGGCGAGCGCCTGAATCCATCGACCCAGAAGCATGAGATCCAGTACTGGTCGAGTAACCAAGCCAATGGCTACGGCAAGGCCTGGATCGCCCGCGAGAAGATCGTGCACGCGCTTTTCTCGCGCCTGTCCGCGCCGAGCGCCATCTCGCACGCTTCTTCGATCCCGGAGACCGACGACTACCTGAAAGGCCTGCTCACGACGGAGTCGAGCTTCCACGAGGCAAAGCAGATGTCCGGCGTGACCGACAACGAGAGCGACTGACCTCAGCGAGGAACTGGGGCCGAGCGGATCCGGACCTTCAGCTTGTATGCACCGGTCGAGCGCATTTGGCGCTGGCCGTTATCCAGCAGCGTCGAGCTTGGCGAGTTGCACGAGAGCGTGAGGACCTGGTTGTCCTTGTTCAGTTCCTTGATCTCTTTTTTCCAGTCGGCGCAAGCCGTCTTCCAGCTCGAGCGCGCCTCGCCGGAATTCGCGGCGGGGTCGCCGTCGATGTCCTGTTCGCCCGAGACGACTTCGAATTCCGGTAGTTCGGAGATGTTCGCGATCGGGCCCTTCTTGATCACGATCGAGGTGTCCTGATCCGTGTCGATGTCGCTTACTTTGACTTTCGCTTTGTCGGCATGAGCGGCGCTCGCGCCGGCTAGCGCCACGGCGAAGCCGATGCATAGAAGCTTGGAACAAAGAGCGGAACCGAAACCGAAATATGATTTCATAGTGATGCGAACCTATCAAAGGAGCCAAAAACACGCCATCGCTATCAACGTGGGGCAGAATGCAGCAAGCGCCAGCCGCACTGGCGCGATTCCCTCCGCACCGAAACGGTCTTGCAGAATGGCGAAACCCGCAGGATTCGGAGCGTTGGCGATCACCGTCATGCCGCCGCCCGCAACGGCGCCAGCCACCAGCGCATATTTCAACACATCAGAAATGCCCTCGACTCGCGAGCCAAGATATGTGAGCGCGGCGTTGTCGGTAAGTGCGGTCAGCGTCGTCGCGCCTAAGAAGAGCGGCAGGCGGTCTAGACTGCGAAGAAGCGGATCGAGCCACCAGCCCTGAACCCCGCCCAGCACGACCAGCCCGGCCAGAAAAAATCCGACGAGCAAGCTCTCGCGGAGCCGCAGATCCTCCTGATGCTCGCGAGTGACGAAAGTGAAACCGACAAAAAAGACGAACACGCCGAGAAAGAGTACCGGATGGTGCGCTCCCAGCACTAAGCCAAGGACAGTCAGGCAATGCACTCCCATCACCCATGCAGGCACGGTCTCGCGCAGGCGGGCCGGAAGCTCAAGCCCCTCGAGCTCCTTGCGAAGGAATAGGGTTGCGCCGACCGCGTTCAGGATGACCGCGATCACGGCTTTCCAGCCAAAGAGCCCCAACATTGTCGCCGCTCCCCAACCCCATTTCTCAGCAACCATCACGACCGGAGGGGCTGCGAAATGAGTCAGCACGCCTCCGATTGAAACGTTGACGAAAAGCACACCCAGCGTAAGGAACTTCAAACGGCTGGATGCTGAAGTCGTGAAGTAACGGTCTCTGAGAATCAAGGCAGTCACGGTCATAGCCGCAGGCTCCGTGATCAGGCTGCCCAGGAGCGGCCCCAGGACCAGAACCGTGAGATAACCGCGAATC
>JAYVOO010000030.1:0-2750 GCA_043757905.1 Oligoflexia bacterium | reverse complement strand
CGGATCGTCTCCTCGAAGGTCCGGATCACGAAGCTCTCTAACCATGCGATCGCAAGCTACGTCGCCACGGGCGAACCGATGGACAAAGCAGGGGCCTACGGCGCGCAGGGAATGGGCATGGGCCTGATCGAGGGGATTAGCGGCAGTTACGCGAATGTCGTCGGCCTGCCGGTCGCGCAGGTGATCAAGGACCTTTCGCAATCGTTCGGTTTTGAGTTATTCAAGTGGCTGTAATGGCCGACACCCTCGCTTCCCGATATCAGGAGATCTCGAACGCCTCCCAGAAAGCGTGCCTGATCGCGGTCTCGAAGCTCCAGCCTACCGACGCGCTGGCCGAGCTCTACGACCTGGGTCACCGCGACTTCGGAGAGAACTACGCCCAAGAGCTGAACGAGAAAGCCACCGCTCTCGCAGCGCGGGGCATGAAAGGGATCCGCTGGCATTTCATCGGACACCTGCAAACGAACAAGGTGAAGACGATCATCCCCTGGGTCAGCGCCGTACACTCCGTCGATTCGTTTAAGCTCGCGGCCGAGCTCTCGAAGCGCTGGGCTCCGCTCAACAAGCCTCATCCGCTTCCGGTTTTCATCGAAATCAATCTCGCGGGCGAAGCCGCCAAGGCGGGCGTTGCGGCCCAAGATGCGCGAGCGCTCTGCCTGTCGGTCGCACGTGAATGCCCTTCGCTTCAACTCGAGGGCTTGATGTGCATCCCGCCGGCGGGCGAGGATTCACGCGTCTCGTTCGCAAAGCTCCGCAAGCTTGAGGCCACCTGCTGGCCTTTTACGCGGGGTGGACTTTCGATGGGAATGTCGTCGGATTTTCCCGTGGCCCTGGAAGAAGGCGCGACTCACGTGCGCGTGGGAACGCGGCTGTTCGGCGCGAGGCCCGGCGCGTAAGCTCGTTCAGGCCATTATTATTGAATTGCTTCCTCCTCTCCGCTCCCTTAACGCTGGAACTGGGCTCACGGGCTCAGGGGGAATCATGATCTTTAGAAATGTCTCACTCGGTCTCGCAGTCCTCGCGGCCCAGGCCGCGGTATCTCCCGCTAGGGCGTATGCGGCTCCCGGTTATCCCCGGCTTTTCTTTAGCTACAGCAGCCTTTATGACGACGCCTGCGTGGGCGGCGACACCCAACAAATCGACCCGGCCTGGGCCGACGAAGCGGATCAGCGGACCACCGAGTTCGCGGCGCTTTGGGAGAAGAACGCAGACGAACTTCTCGGCCGTCTCGTCGACGACTTTCAGAAGGGTTTCAGCCGCAAGGAGATGACGGCGACGCTCTCCGTCTGCCCACACTCCTCGATCAGCAATCCGCTCGTGATCAACGTGAAGCCTTATCTCAAGACGTTCATGCCCCAGTATCCCTCTTGGCCAAACCAAGCTTTCGTGGATGCGGTCTTTCATGAGCTGATTCATAATTGGCTGAACGACAACCTGGCCTGGCCGACACCGCTGATGAATCTATACAAGAATGAGCCGCCGGTGGTCCTGAACCATCTTCATCTGATCGCAATCCAGCGCCTCATTTACGGAGAGCTCAAACGCGACGACCTGACGAAATGGATCGTCGACCTCTATTCCACGGACCAGGACGATTACGGTCGGGCCTGGCAGATCGTGGAGAAGGAAGGCCCGGCTGCTTTCCTGGCAGAGCTTAAGAATTGAGCTTCCAAAACGCTTGTGTTACCCCTGGTTTCAACGTGCCCGTAGCTCAGCTGGATAGAGTGACGGCCTCCGAAGCCGTAGGTCGCTGGTTCGACCCCAGCCGGGCACGCCATTTAATGGTCGGCTAAATGCTTCTGACGATTCAAGCATCCGGAGACGCGTAACTTCCGATAATCCATTCGTGAAGACCCGCGCATTTTTCCTCTCCACCCTTTTCTGTTTTAATGCGTGCACCAGTGCAAATCGGCAACCTGGCGGATTTACCCCAGGCAATCACAAGGCACTGAACTCGCGCGCCCAGGAAACGGGATAACAAAGCCTCGGAGTGGCGCCGGACGCAAACCATTAGCATTACTCCTAACTTCGGAAATCAGGGGTGCGGCATTCACGCCGATGTGAGAACTTATTCACATGAATCCTACCTGTTTCTTCTGCAAGCGCGAACCATCAGTCTCGCAATGCGATACCTGCAAGCGTTGGGTCTGCATCCAATGCGCGGGCACCTATAATCACAACTGCTATCCGCGCGAATAAGCTCGGACCGGCTGAATCAGCTCCAAGTCGCGTCGAACTGGTAAAGATCCCGGGGATATTCGTAAAAGGCGACCGGCTTGCCGTTCTCAAAGCGCCACACGTGAACGATGCGAAGCTCTGTCGTCTTGCCTCCGCGCGTGAGCTTGTCCGTGAGCAAAACCGTCCCATGGCGATCGCTCGCCAGGACATCGTGCACTTCCAGCTTAAGCGTTCCGCCTGACAGTTCATGAAGCTTCATCACGAAACCCTGGGCGAAGTCCGCTTTCGTGTATTTTCCGGCGAGCGGGCTTTTGCCCGGAATCTGAAATGTGACGTTATCGGCGCACGCGTCGAGGACCGCGGGAAGATTGCCTTGGGCGAAGTCGGCATAAAGCTGTTCTAAAAGCGCGGCGTTCGGATGTTTCATTCGAGCTGCATCTCAGCCCCGGACCGGTCTGTCAATTCCCGCTCATTCCTGCTTAGGAAGATGGTCTGCGGGTACGCAATAATCCGTCCATGTGCCGGCGTCGTAATAGGCGTAAGCGTAATACCAGCGGATGCGCTTGGGAAAA
>JAYVOO010000029.1:0-2763 GCA_043757905.1 Oligoflexia bacterium | reverse complement strand
ACGACCGGCAGTCCGAGTAGTTCGCCGACGGCGGCCGGGCTCCGGCTGCAGGTTCGCGCGCAGCCCCGGATCGCGAGCGCGGTGATCAGAAGGATGAGCGGCGCACTCGTCAGAAAGCCGTTGGCCGAGAGGAAGAGTTCCCGGACCTGTGCGAAGTTCCAAGGCTCATGAAAGTTCTGCACCAAGTGACTATGTTGGTCGAGAATCCACGTGCCGCTCTGAATCCGGTTATTCCAAGCCATCAGGAATGCCGGCGCGGCGATGCCGGCTCCGTAAGCCGCGAAACTGACGAGCCTCCTGCCGCGGTCCTCGCGCCCGCATCGGAAAATTTCATTGAGAAGTTCGGCCGCGGCCGGAAGCGCGAGCACAATGAAGATCGCCTTGGTCGCGAATCCCAGGCCAACCCAAGCGCCTCCCAAACCGAGCTCTGTCGCTGAACGATGCCGGGGCGCTCGCGCGACAAAGTCATGCAGCCAGAGCGCACCCATGAAGAACACGGCGATCTCAAGATTCAGAGGTTGAAAGAGGAGGTACCATGCGAACGGCGTCGCGGCGAGCGGCGCCCAGAACGCGAAGCGCCGGAGCGAGCTCGCCCGGGGAGTGGGGTCTGGTGCCAGGCCCTCGAGCGCGCGCGCGAGCAGGACAAGACCCGCTAGCGCGAGTAGCGAGTTCATAACCAGCAACGCAAGCCTCTCGCCGGAGAGCCCGAACAAAGGCTGCGCAGGCTTCCACGCGTCGGGTACCAGTTTCCAATAGGCTACGGCTGGAAGCCAGAACACGGCGCCTCCGTTGCGGATATGAGTGGGATGATTGAGCGTCGAGGTCACCAGCCAGCGCTCGGACGGTTCCAGCTGGTTCACGATGTTGAGATCTCCATCCGCCAGGATGCTGCGGCAGAACGCGGAGTAGTGGCCACGCTCCATTTCGCGCTCGTTGAGCGTCAGCGCAACGCTGAGCCCAAAGAGCGAAAAGACCAGCAGGAATGACTTCGTTTTCATCGCAGAGTAAGATCTTGTCTTGGAGGGCGGTCAAAGTATAGAGTCTTGTCCAATGCCAGGAGCTATGATGACCCGCTCTGATCCTAGACTCAAGAATCTGGCCGGGATTCTCCTGGGGTGTTCGTTCCTCGGCGTAGCATGCCTGGCTTCCGCTGCGAGCAAATCTGAAAAGCTCCTCGTGATCCTTTCGAGCCGAAACAGCATTCGGCTGAAAGAAGGCAAGCTTCTCAAGGCCGGTTATTTCCTGCCCGAGCTCTCGGTTCCAGCGTTTTATGCGGCCGGCCTCGGATATCAGTTAGTGTTCGCCACACCCGGGGGCATCCCATCCCTTCCCGACCCGGTCAGCGTCGATCCGAAATGGGTCTTGAAGCCCGGCCTCTACGAGCCGGCCAAGAAGATGATCGAACGTGAAGCTGGCCTAAAGGCTCCACGCGCGCTGGCTTCGATCACGAATGACGAGTTGGCGCAGTACGCGGGCGTGCTAGTGCCCGGTGGCCTCAGTCCGCTTGAAGACCTTCCGACCGATCCCGATGTTGGCCGCATCCTGAGGTATTTCCACTCGAAGTCCCTGCCGACGGCCCTGATCTCGGGGGGGCCGGCTGCGCTGCTCGCGACACGCGTGGGAGGCGATTTCGTGTATAAATCTTATCGAATCGCCGCGGCGACACTGCAGGAAACGCGTGACGTGGAGGCGCAACCGCGCTTTGGCGGCGGGCATCTCAGACTCAACCCCCAGGAGGCCCTCGTGAAGGCCGGCGTGAGCCCCGTGTCGGCTCCCGAGTGGCAGCCTCAGGTGACTCGTGACCGCGAGATACTGACTGCTCAGAATCCGCCCTCGGTCTTCGAGTTCGCGACTACGTTCATGGAGTTGCTGATCGAACGGAAAGTCGCGCCAGCTCCTGGCTCGGCCTTTCCGGCATGGGATCCTGACAAATCGAACCTCTCTCCACCTCAGGGCGTGACGGTGAGGGCCCTGCCGAATGCGGTGAATTGGGAAACTTCTTCGGCGTCATTCTCGGCGTATCCGCGTAATCCCGGACTCACGGACCCAAAGTACCTAGCCGGCGTGACTGAATTTCTCAAAGAGACGCTACGCAACGACTCGAAGTTTGGACTGCAAAGCTTCTACTTCCGGCTGGAGCCCTCTTTCTTGGTCATTTACGAGGCCTGGGAGAACCAGGAGAAGGCGCGCTGGGTAGGAACGAGTCCGCCTCCCCAGAACATCCAGTCTTTACGGACTTATCTTTTTGATCCGATCCGGAGCATTATTTCCGAGCCGCTTAAAGTCGTTCCTTCTTGGATGCCCAAGACCTGATCGCGGCGCGACCAGCGGGGCCAGTCGAATATCAATCTGAGAATGCGGAGCCCATCTGGGATCGAGCGCAGCTTGGACTGGCTTCCTTCAGGCCTCGAGCGAAGTTGGCAGGGGATTTCCTCGACTTGGAGGCCATAGCGAGCGAGCTGGATTCCGAGTTCGGGCTCGATCTCGAAGCCCTCGGAGCGAAGTTCGACCCGTGAGACCGTGTGCGCGGAGAGTGCTCGAAATCCGCTGAGGCAGTCAGCGTATCGCACTGAAAATAGCCGGTTCACCAGCGCCGTGATGAGCTGGTTGCCCAGCCGATGGAACGGGCGGAACGCTTCGGTGCCTCGAGATAAAGTGCGGCAGGCTACGACCATTCCTGCTCCCCGGAGTTCGATGGGGGCGACTAGTTCTCTCCAGCACGAAGGATCGTAAGTCGCGTCGCCGTCGATTAGCAGGTAGATG
>JAYVOO010000028.1:0-10242 GCA_043757905.1 Oligoflexia bacterium | reverse complement strand
GATAAGGATGGCGTAAATGTCGTGGCCGATGCCTCGATCAAGGCCATCGGCGCGCGTTACGAGATCCTGCGCCTCGAGAAGCAGATCCCCGGCGAGCTCAAGGCCGTCTCACTCGCCAAAAACTCTGATTCGAAACTGAACCCGTTGCTCGGGGAGTGGATCGCCTGGATCCGCAACCACATTCGCCAGTACCCGAAAGACATGGTGCGGGCGCAGAACTTCATCTTTGAGTCCAACCGCGCCCTTTACGCCCAGAACCATATCAAAGAGTCAGTCGAGTACTTCACGGATTTCTCGATTGCCCAGCCTGCATCGAGTTACGCCATTCCTTCGGCGAGCCTAGTGATCGATACCTATATCGCGAGCGAAGACTGGGAGAAGACCCAGTCAATCTCCGAGCGCTTCCTCAAGATCAAGTCAATGAAGGACTCCGCTTTCGGAAAGCACCTGGCCTCGGTGGCGGGCGACGCGTTCTACAAGCGCATCGAGCTGAAGAGCAAGGACCAGAAGAACTCCGAAGTCATGAGCTTGGCCGAAGAATTTACGGAGAAATACGAGACGAGCTCCCGCATGGGCGATAGCCTGATTCTGGCTGGCAATGCCGCTCTCGCCACCGGCGACTCGAAGCTCGCGATGAAATACTTCACGATGCTTCTCGAATCATCGCCTAACTCCGAAAACGCGGGGCAGGCTCTCCTGCACCGTTCGACGCTCGAAGAGGGAATTTACGCCTTCTCCGGCGCCGCCTACGACCTCCAGGCGTTTCTCGCCTTACCCGAAGACATCCTCAAGAAAGCTAAAAGCGGCCTGGATCCGATCCGCAGGAAGATCTTGATGCTCACCTGGCTTACGGGCGACGAGGCCGTGCTTCGCAAGTCGCTCGCCTCGCCTCTCGTCTGCACCGAAGGCCTGACCCACGAATGCGAGAAGTTCCGAATCCTGCTCTCGCTTCAAGGCGAGTCCGACCCCGTCCTCCGGGCCTCCGCTTTCGAGCGCGCCCGCGATTCGACCGGCGAGCGCCGTACGCTCTGGTCGATGCTCGCGCTCGATTCCGCGAAACAGCTTGGCTTCAAGGACCGCTTCCTGATGGTCAAGGCGATCGTCAGCGGTTGGAAAGACCTCGATCCGATCATCCAGTTCTCGATGATGTCCAAGGTGACGATTCTCATCCCGCAGACCTTCGCTCTCAATCGAGATTCGCTCAAGGAAGTGGCGCCGTTGAAAGCCAACGCCAAGTCGATCAAGCACCGGGTCGAGACGATCCAAGAGATGGAAAACATCGCGGCCGAAGCGATGGATCTGCCTTGGTCCCGGCTCCGCGCACAGGTGCTGAGCGAGATGGCCAGCGTCTACCTGAGCCTAGCCAAGGAGATCGGCGAGCTGCCGGCCCCGAAGGATCTCTCGACTTCTGATGCCGAAGCCTACGCCCAGACGGTGCGCGGGATCGTGATTCCGTTCGAGGAAAAGGGCCAGGACATGCGAAGCAAAGCCTTCGAGATCGCTTCCCGTTCCTCGATCGAGGACAGCGCCTTCAAGAGCATCTCCGAACCGTTCTTTCAGGAGAATCCTTCCCAAGCCAAACGCCTCAAGCCTCAGGTGCCCGTCGCCCGCATGGGCGTCGCGCTGGATCTCGCCTTCATGGACCACGTCGATCCGCAGGGCAAGTGGCTCCGCCTGAAGTTCCAGGACGAGATCGACACCAACGACAAGTCCGGGAAGCTCCGGATCATGTGGTCGAAAGCGCTCGTCCAGCATAACTGGCAGCAAGTCGCCTTCTTCATGCAGGAAGCGAATCTCAAGAAGCTGGTCTTGCCCGGAATCATCAACGGGATGAAGGCCGTTTCTTTCGCCTCCGCCGGCGCCCGCGCCGAAGGCCTGGCCGAGCTTGAGCAGAATCGCAAGCTCTTCGGCGTGACCGAACGCGAGTTCGTCCTGGCGACGCTGCTCGAGCACTCCATCCTCACTTGCTCGAAAGAGAAGTCGCTCTCCTACCTGAAGGAAATGAACTACGATTCGCTGAACCGCGACGAGCTGGCGCTCTTCGCTTCGGCCGAAGCTTATACCGGCTATTCGCGGGACCCAGCCGCGGTCGCGAGCGCGGGTGGAAGCAAGGGCTCCCCCGCTCCCGCCGTCAAAAAGACGCAGTAAGCTCCTACCCTTCGAACGAGAAAACGTTCGCCTTCACGGCCGAAGGCAGCTGCTTCATCCGCTGGTAGAAAGCGGTGATCCGCGGGAACCGCTCGATCAGCGAACTTAACTCGGGCCAAAGCATGCTGAAGTACAGATGGTAAGCCACACAGATATCGGCGGCCGAAACGCGCGATCCGAGCAGGAACTCGCTTTTCGCGAGGCCACGATCGAGGCCCTCGATGGCGTCTTGGAAATCTGCGAGCATAGCCGACTGCTTCGCCGCTTGAACCTCTCCCGCTGGGATATCTTCGATGATCATGACGCGCCCGACGAACGGGTCGAGGGTCGAAGCGGCGAAGTACATCCACTGCTCGTAAAGCGCGCGCTCGGGTGAGCCGACTTTAGGCGCGAGTCCACGCTCAGGATGGAGATCGGCGAAATAAGCGCAGATGGCGCCGGACTCGAACATCACCTGATCGTCGATCTCGACGAACGGGAGACGCCCCATCGGGTTGAGCCGAAGATATTCCGTGCTCTCGTGTTCCTTGGTTTCTTGGTCCAGCCAGCGGTTCTCGAATGGGAGCCCAAGCTCGGTGAGAACCCAGCGTGCCTTGGCGCTGCGGTCGTAAGGCGTGAGGCCGTGAAGTCGGATCAGTTTTGTCATAATGACCGGAACCCTATCCGAGAACTTCCGGTAAATCCATTCGCTGCGGAAAACTTTCGCCGACTCAGCGTGCAGGCGGGTTTTGCGGTTTCTTGCCGGAGTTCTTCGAGTCATTTGTATCGCTCCCGGCCTTCGGCACCTCGACGCCGTCCTCATACCATTTGTCGGATAGCTTCTTGCCTTGATCGTCGTATTCGTACCAGCGCCCGTGCCTGCGGCCCGCGCGGTACTCGCCCTCGATCGCGAGTTTTCCGTTCGCGTACCACTCGCGGTACTCGCCGTGATTGACGAACTGTCCAGTCGTGGTTTTGACCTGCTGGCATTGCTTGGTCCCGCGAATCGGCAGGTCGCGCGCGGCCTCGCCCCCTTCGGTGCAAGGGCGGATGGCTTTCCCCGAGCAGGCCGTCACGAGCAGAACGAGTACTAGTAAAAGAGCGCGGGAAGCCTGGGGCATACCTCCAGTTTTAGGCCTACCCCGCCCTTTGTAAAGATCGAGGACTTGCCTGAGACGGGGCGGGAGCAACACATCGAGTCACTCGAGAATCCACTAAATTAGTTAATATACAGTTTAAGTTGACCTGTAATTACAATGGTTTAACGCACCGTCATAAAACTGTTTGCAAAAATTTAGTCTGTTAAATATACTTAATTTTAAGCGTAGGGGAAAAGTAATCACATGAAACGACTCACACTCGCACTCTTATTCGGAATGGGCATAGCGGCTCAAAGCCTCCTTCTCCATTCCGCGCATGCGACCGACATCGACGGAACCAAGCGAGCCAAAGTGATCGACTTCGAGGATGAAGTCGTTGAAGGCGTGAACAAGCGCCCGCTGGATTCCCTGAGCCAGATCTCGGAAGCCGATCGCCGAAGAAGGAAGCCCCATCTTTATCGCAAGCGCGTCGGCTTCTCGCTTGAAACCGCGGAGAGCTTCCGCGCCCTGAGGTTCACGCCATGAGCGCCAATCCACAGAAACTTCTCGTCACCGCGAAAATCGGCGACAGCTCGCGCCGCTGGGTCTGGGACGCAAACGAGCCCATGGGCCTTGGCCATCCCTTCCGCTGGGTCTTCGAGCGCACTGAGAACGGTATCCGGGTTCGTGATATCTCACGCACGGTCAACCAGCTCCGCATCAACAGCTTCCGCGAAGTATCGAACGAGGTCCTGACCGGCGAAGGCGGAGAAGCCCGCTTCCAGAACGTCACCTTCCACTTCAAGCCGATGAAAGGCCTGAAGCCCGCGTTCGAACCCGAAGCGCTCGATCACTTCGACTCCGTCACCGCTTTCTGCACCATCGGCGACTGGCTCCTGAACGCCGATCCACTCGGTGAACGCTTCGTCGGCCGGCTGAACGGCGAAACTCTTTTCACGATCACCCAGTCCGGAAACAACGGCTCTTCCATCTATCAACTCGTCGCGAAGAGCGCGAGCGTCACGACCGCTGCGGGATCGCTCGCGGCCGGTTCCGTCACCGAGCTCACCTCGCAGCAGTTGCGTGCGCTCACGCTTCGTTCGGGCGAGTACAGCTGGCGCTTCGGCGCCTCAGCCAAGAGTTCGATTTCGCAGATCGCGCCCAAGCTCTCGCCGGAAGCTCAAGCCGAGGAGACTGTCTTCAGGAAAGCGCTCGGAGGCACAGGCATCGCCGTCGCGCTCCTGCTCTCCCTTTCTTGGGTTTCGTCGATGATCTGGCCGAAAGGCAACACCGCGGACGAGCTGATCCCGCCACAGTACGCGAGCGTCGTGATGAGCAAGCAGCCCCAGGGCGGCTCCGCTCCCGCCGCTTCCGAGTCCGCGCGCGAGAACGTCGCCAAAGCCGAGTCGTCGGCCAAGTCGAGTGCCGTGCCTGACAAAGTCCAAAAGGCCGCGGTCGTCCAGGCTTTCCGCGCGACTGCGCTGCAAAACGCAGTCAGCGGCCTGCTCAAGGGAGGGATGACGAAGCTCATGCAGGACTCCGACTTCGTGAGCGGCAAAAGCGCCCGCGAAGCGCATAAGATCTTCGACACAGCCTCGAACTCGCTCGGCTCTACGGGTGAGCTGACTGGGCAGGGCAAGAACGTCAAGATCGGCGCGATTGGCGGCGAAGGCGCCAGCGGCTCCGCCGGCGGCGGCAAGGGCGTTGGCTACGGCAAAGGCGAGCACGCCGGCGTCACGGGCCAAGGAAAATCATTCGTCTCCCTCGACATCGGCAACTCGTCGGTCGAGGAAGGCCTGACCAAGGATGAAGTCGGCGAAGTCATCCACCGCCACCTGAGCGAAGTCCGCTACTGTTACGAGTCCGCGATGCTCCGGAACACCGATCTCGAAGGGAAGCTGGTGCTGAACTTCACGATCGGCGCGACCGGCGCGGTCAAGTCGAGCGAGATCAAGAGCTCCACGCTGCCTGACCCACGGCTTGACGACTGCGTCGTCCGCCGCCTGGTTACTTGGCAGTTTCCTAAAACCAAGGGCGGGATCGACGTAGCGGTCTCGTATCCATTCATCTTCAAGACACTCGGAAGGTAATCACCACCATGCCTATCGCAAAACGCGTCCTGCTCTTTCTCGTCTACTCCACTTCCTACGCCTGCATCCTGGGCGCGACTGTCGCGCAAGCCGACGAGGGGGCTCAGGCCTCGCCCGCCGTTACGAACGCCGAGAAGGTCGACGTCGAAAACATCAAAGAAAAATACTGGGCCCGCGGCGACGAGTCCGAGCTGGGCGTCGTGCAGAACCGCCTGTACTCGAAATCCCACAAGTTCGAGCTGGGCGTCTTCGGCGGCTTCATGACGAGCGACCCGTTCTTGGCCGTGAAAGGCTTGGGCGCATCGTTGGGCTTTCACTTCTCGGAAGTCTGGGCATTTCACCTCGTCGGCTGGAAAGAGTCAGCTTCCCCCTCAAGCGCGCTCGAGACGCTTGAAGGAAGTGGCAAAAAAGCCAATACGAACCTTCCCCAATGGTTCCTGGGCGGTGAAGTCGCCGCCAGCATCCTGTACGGCAAGCTGAGTCTGGTCGGTAAGAAAATCATCTACTACGACATGCACCTGCTCGGGGGCGCTGGAGCGACCAGCACTGAGAACGGCACCTACTTCACGCCACACGTCGGCATCGGACAGCAGATCTACCTGAACCAGTGGAGTTCGTTGCGGGTCGACTACCGCCTGCAGCGATACGACGAGCGCATTCGCGAGAAGGAAATCACCCCGATCCTGGGCCAGGATGTCGGCGGTCGCACGAACTGGACGAACACGATCACTTTCGGCGTCGACTTTCTCTTCGGCGGCCCGAGCGCGCAGGCTCCCCAGTCCACCGCTCCGATCGCGCCCACTTCCGGAGGGACTTCGAAGTGACTCGCACGATCTTTCTCATCATCGCGGGGCTGATGAGCCTCACTCTCGCCGGCGCGGCCCAAGCTCACGCCGAGGCGGCGGACCTGAGCTTCGCCAACTTCCCCTGCCACAAAGCCGAATCCTGGAATTACAGCGACAGCCTCAAGGAAAGTATTTCCAAAGAAACGCTTGAGGACTTCGAAGGATTCCTGTCTCACAAAATCACACCCGTCCAGGCGATGGCCGACGCGCTCGCGCTTCGAAAGTCAGCGAAAACGCCGGAAGCCAAGACGCTGGCCGAGTACTGGATGGCTCGCTCACTTCTCGAGTCCAACCTGATTCACGTCGCCCACCAGGGCTTCTCGGCGCTTGTGGCCCATGGCCAGGCTCCTGGCGTGCAGCTCGCGGCCCTCGCCTGCCTCTCCAAAATCAATGTCGCGAACCCTTCGCTTGAGATTCCCGAGCCAGTCGGCGCGCGCCTCGCCTCGCTCCTCGGCGCGGCGCAGGAGCTGAAGAAACTCGAGATCGTCTGGACAGTCGCGGGCATCGAGCTCCGCCAATTCCTCGGGCAGGAGAACCCCCCGAAGGATAAGATCGAACGGAACCTCGCGGTCCATCGCGGCGGGGGCTCCTACGAGCTTCTCGCGCAGGCTCTGGTCGCGACGAAATACTCGAAGCACAAGGAAGCGAATATCCACTTCTCGAAGTTCTTCGCGGCCCCCCTGCCCCAGCCACTCCAGCGCTTGGAAGACACGACCCATATTCTCGCCGCACGCTCGCTCTACACGGTGGGCCGCTTCGAGGCCGCGTCCGAGCATCTCAAGACCGTGAAAAAAAGCTCAAACGAGCTCGCGAACTCACTCTCCGAGCTTTCCTGGGCCTATCTCCAGGCCGAGAAGTATCCGGAGGCGATCGGCACCGCGATGAGCCTCCAAGCCGGCGGCCTTCGCCACACCTTCACGCCTGAAGCACAGATGGTGATGGCGATGGCGCTCAACGAGCTCTGCCAGTTCCCCGAGTCGGTCAAGGCGATCCAGGCCTTCAAGAAAACCTACGAGAAGCCATTCGACTGGCTTAAAGGCCGCGCCTCTGACCTCTATCCCCTCGCGATCGCGCACATCCGCAAGACTGGGGCCGTTCCACCCGTGATCGCAAGCGAATGGGTGCGTTCTCCGCTCTTCATATCCAGCCAGAGCGAGCTCAATCTCCTGATCGACGAGAAGGACTCCAGCGAGAAGATGACCTCAGCCGGAGGCACGGAACAACTCGCTCTCGCCGTCCAGATGACCGAGCTACTCCGAGAACTCAAGCCCCGCTTCAAATTCGCTAAATCCGAACAGGCTCGCTCGCTGGCCATGCGGCCTGAATCGCCGGCGCCGCTCGCGAGCGCTGTCGTCAGCGATCTCCGTAAACTCCGCAAGCAGCTCATCAGCTACCACCGCCTCCGCAAGGCGGCGCCGATCTGGAAGCGCGTGCTCGCGAGCCACAAGAAACGCGCGCCCAAGCTCGAGCAGCAGCTCCTGGCTTCGATTCGCTCAGATCTCTCTCGCCGCACGGACCAGATGACGGGCCGCCTGGCCGAGATCGCCGACAACATCCAGCTCATCGAAGTCGAGATCTATAACGGCGCCAGCCAGGACATCATCTGGCAGAACGCGCATCCGCAATACAAGGACCTCGCCAAGAAGATGAAAGACGACCACGAAAAAACGAAGGAGCTGACCTGGGACTGGGGCCGCGCGCCTGCCGGCACGGAAGAGGCCTCCGAAATCTGGGAAGACGAGCTCGGCTCGTTCAAGGCCGACCTTTTCGACAACTGCTCCAGCAAGGACAAGTTCATGGCTCTCGGAATCAAGTCAGCACGGAAGTAATCTTAAGTATTAGTAAAGGAAGTACTCACGCATGAGTGTTAGCATGAAGAAGATCTATCTGGGTAAAGGCGGCAAGCATTTCGGACCTTTTGATGAGAATGATCTCGAGTCTTTCAGGAAGAACGGCGAGCTCGAAAACTACGCGTTCATCTGGGATCCCTTCTACCGCCGCTGGGACGCGCTTCATGCTGCCCCCGCAGCCATCCCTAACGCGCAAGGCGCCAACGCGAAAGCGCAAAACGATCGGATGGAAGCCGTGGCACATGACGCCCTTCACATCCTGAACGGGCATCTCGAGGACGTCTCGGGCCAGGGCTGCGTGCTGATTTCGAAAGCCAGCCACCACCGACCGTTTTTTGCCGAGAACGCCCGTGTGAAAGTGGACGTGCTCGATCCCCGTACGGGGAAGTCCGCGACTCTGCTCGCGCGCCTCGGCAAAGTCCGGCGCGCCAGCCAGGGCCTGAGCTACGAACTGGTTTGGGAACGCTCTGCCGAGGTCCTGCTTCAGTTCTGAAGCCCTTTGAGGTAAGCTCGCGCCTGCGATGCACCTGACGATTCCCCGCAAAAACCGCTGGCTCTGGATCACGCTATTCGTCGTGGTCGTGACGATCCTGAGCGGACTCGCGGCCGGATGGAACGTCGTCCTGATCCAGAACTACTGGAAGATGCTCGAGCTCGCCAAGAGCCTCACCGCGAAGACCGAGGAACTGCCCGCGCCTTGGTATCTGATTGCTCTCGGTACGCTCGGATTCACGGCGGCGCTCGCCACTCTCATTCTCTTCTTCATTCGCCTCCTGCGCGAGATGCAGCTCAACCAGCTCCAGTCTGAATTTCTTGCGGCCGTCAGCCACGAGCTGAAGACGCCGATCGCGGCGCTCGAGCTGAGCTCTTCGTTGATCCGCGCCGGCGGCCTTACCGAACAGGAGAAGAAAGATCTTTGGGACTCGCATCAGAAGGAACTGAAGCGGCTTCGCGAAGAAGTCGAAGCCCTCCTCGAGGCCGCGCGCTGGCAAGTATCGCCACCCAAGATCGACCGCCGAA
The DNA here is from genome assembly GCA_043757905.1 of Oligoflexia bacterium. Lineage (GTDB taxonomy): Bacteria > Bdellovibrionota > UBA1018 > UBA1018 > UBA1018 > JAYVOO01. Next base: position 1,231 of record JAYVOO010000028.1, on the reverse strand, counting down.
ATCGTGTCCGGCTCGAGAGTTGGCTCACAGAAGCGACCGCGCGCTGGCGCCAGCTACTCGGATCCGGCGGCGATATCCGCCGCGAGGGAGAGCCGCTCGAGATCGATGCGTGGCTGGACGTCCGGACGTTCAACCTGATCGCCGACAACTTGCTCGACAACGCGCGAAAGTTCGCGCGCGGCCGGCCCTCCGTGGTGATCCGCACCCGGCAGCTCCCGCCAAAGTCGCCTTCGAAGCCCGCGCGCTGGCAGATTCAGATCCAGGACCAAGGCTGGGGCTTCCACCCCGATGATTCCAAGCAGATCTTCTCGCGCTTTTTCCGCGCCCAGACCAATGCGCCTCATGCGATCCCGGGCACGGGTCTGGGCCTTTATCTTGCGCGCGCCGCGAGTCGGGCACTTGGCATTACCTTGCGCGGCGAGAGCGCGGGCGAAGGCCAGGGCGCGACGTTCACCCTCGAAGGGCGCGAAGCTCCCACGGGAAAGCCCACTAGGAGATGAAGGCCACGACGCCGACGGCGAGCGCGCCGCTCTTCGAGAACGTGCTCTTCGTCGAGGACGAGCTTAGCCTGATCACGGCGCTGACGATTGCGCTCCGCAAACTCGGACTGCCCGCCCGTCACGCCTCCACGCTCAGGCAAGCTAGCGAGATGATCTCGGAGTCGTCGCCTGACCTGATTCTCCTCGATCGCAATCTTCCCGACGGAGACGGCCTCAGGCTTTGCGCCGAGCTGCGCGCGACGGGCTTTGTCGGAACGATTCTGCTCCTCACGGCGATCGGCGAAACCGAGGCCAGGGTCGCGGGCCTGAATGCGGGCGCGGACGACTACCTTCCCAAACCTTTCGTTTGGGACGAGCTCGAGGCCCGGATTCGCGCGCTTTCTCGCCGGAAACCCCCGGCGGCTCCGCCCGCGCCGGAGAATTGGCTGGTCGACGAGTCGAAGCTTCGTATCACGGGGCCCCGGGGCTCGATCCAACTGACTCCACTCGAGTTCAAGCTGGCTTGCTGCCTGATCCAAGGCAAAGGCGGGATTCTCACCCGTGACCAGCTTCTAAAGGAAGTCTGGGGCTTCACGCTACTGCCGAAGACTCGCACGGTCGACCACTTCATGGGAAGGTTGCGGAAACATTTTGAAGAAAATCCCGAGCATCCCAGGTATTTCCTCACAGTCCGCGGCGCCGGTTACCGCTTCGAACCCTAACAAAGGTGGTCCCCACCTTTCAGAAGGTGG
>JAYVOO010000027.1:0-2771 GCA_043757905.1 Oligoflexia bacterium | reverse complement strand
TCTTGCCGGCAGTGAAGTAGGTCTCCAGCCCGAGAAGCTCATAGCCCGCGCGGATCACTTTATTCAGGCCAGGTTCGTCCATGCCCATTTCCTTCAGGAACGCGGCCTTCTCTTCGGGTGCGAGCTCGGAGATCTCGCTCTCGATCTTTCCGCAGATCTGGACGACGGGGCTGCCTTCCTTCTTCGCGTACTCCTGCAGCTTCTTCAGGTGAGGGTTGGCGGTCACCGCGCCGATATCGTTGTCGTCAACGTTGGCGACGTACATGACTTTCTTGGCGGTGATGAGGTGGAAGTCATGGATGAGCTCGAGCTCTTCCTCGGATAGGTTGAGAGAGCGAACCGGGTTGCCGCCCTCGAGCGCGCGCCGAACCGGCGTCAGCACGCCCATGACTGCCGCGGCCTTCTTGTCGGTGTTTCCGCGGCTGGCTTTTTCCATCGCGTTGTAGCGCTTGTTGACCGTGTCGAGATCCGCGAAGATCAGCTCCGTATCGATGACCGAGATGTCGCGCAGCGGATCGACTGAGCCGTCGACGTGAATCACGTTCGGATCGGAGAAGCAGCGGACGACGTGTGCGAGAGCGTTCGTTTCGCGAATATGGCCCAGGAATTGGTTGCCCAGGCCTTCACCTTTGGACGCGCCCTTCACGAGGCCCGCGATGTCGACGAAGGTCATGCTGGCGGGCACGAGCTTGTCGGGCGGGATTAGGGCCGCAATACGGTCGAGCCTCGGGTCTGGCACTTTCACGATCCCGGTGTTGGGATCGATCGTGCAGAAGGGGTAGTTCGCGGCTTCGGCCTTGGCCGAGGTGAGCGCGTTGAAGATCGTCGATTTACCGACGTTCGGAAGGCCTACGATTCCACATGCAAAACCCATCAGGCAGTCCCTCTGTTAAATTCCGTCATCGCGGGGCCTATCTCGCCCCGCAGGATCATCTCGGCCGCTTGGACCACGCGATCCAGGAGCGGGTCGAGACCCCCGAGCTCCTCATCGCTAAATTGGCCAAGTACCCAGTCCGCTGGCTGTATCATCGCTTTGCCCGGAATGCGAGCCGGGTGGCCGACGCCGATCCTGATTCGGTGGTAGCCGGTGGCAAGCCCCCCCAAATGGGCGTCGATGGACTTAAGACCATTATTGCCGCCGGTTCCGCCACCCGTCTTCAACCGGAGCGTGAGAGGGGGCAGGTCGATCTCGTCGTGGATGACCAGTAGGTCCTTGGGCTCGCATTTATAAAGCCGAAAGAGCTCCCCAACTGCTTTGCCCGACTCGTTCATAAAGGTCTGAGGCTTCATGAGGATGACTTTCTCGCCCCCGACGATCGCCTGATAGACCTCGCTCTGGGCCTTGTTTGAGGGGCCCGAAGCCTTCCAGGCTTCGACCATGCGGTCGAGCGCGAGGAAACCCGCATTATGCCGAGTGGTCTCGTACTTCACGCCTGGGTTGCCCAGTCCTGCAATGATCTTCATCTCGGGTCAGATCCTCAGACGAACAGGCTGCTGACGCTGTCATAGTTGTGAATTCGGTAGATCGCCTCGGCCAGAAGGTCGGCCACCGAGAGCTGCACGATCTTATTCGAGGCGCGCGCCTCGTCCGAGAGCGGAATGGTGTCGGTGACGATCACGCTCTCGATCGGAGCCGCGGTAATGCGCTCGATGGCCGGGCCCGAGAGCACGCCGTGAGTCGCGCAGGCGTAAACCTTTGTGGCGCCGTGATCCAGGACTGCGTGCACGGCTTCGCAAAGCGTTCCGGCGGTGTCGATCATGTCGTCAAGAATGATTGCGGTCTTGCCTTTCACGTCACCGACGACGTTCATCGCCTTGGCGACGTTCGGTCCCGTGCGGCGCTTGTCGATCATGGCAACCGAGGCGTTCAGGCGCTTTGCGTACGCGCGTGCTCGCTCCACGCCGCCTGCATCCGGGCTGACGAGTACGAGCTCACCCTTATCCATCATCTCTTTGTTCAAGTACTGGAGCAGCACTGGGGACGCGAAAAGGTTGTCGAAAGGAATATTGAAGAAACCTTGAATCTGCCCAGCATGAAGATCCATCGCGACAACCCGAGTAGCGCCGGCCGAGGCAAAGAGATCGGCCACGAGCTTGGCCGAGATCGGAGTACGTGGGCCGACTTTACGGTCCTGCCGGGCGTACCCGTAGTAAGGGACGACCGCCGTGATCTCCTTCGCGCTCGCGCGCTTAAGCGCGTCAATCATGATCAGAAGCTCCATCAGGGTGTCATTGACGGGGCGGCAGGTGCTTTGGATTACGTAGACGTCGCGTCCGCGGACGTTCTCGCCAACCTCGACGAAAATCTCGCCGTCGCTGAAGCGGCGGACATCAGCGTGTCCCAGAGGCTTGCCCAGTTTCTCGCAGATCTTCTGTGCGAGTGGACGATTAGCGTTCCCAGAAAGAATGACCCATTCCCTTACGCGCATGCGTGAGGGATATCCCAGGGTACCCTAAGACTCAAGCGTATAGCTTAAATAGGGCAGGCCTGATTCATTAAATCCAGGGTATTCAGGCTCCCTTTCGGATCAAAAATTTCCGCCGAAGCCTGCGTCCGTCAGCTCCGTGACTTTGGAGTCCTGCGTTTTGAACGTCATGTCGATCACGCCGTTCCAGCGGTCCTGCAAGTACCTTAGCTCGCACTTAAGCTCAGTTGGGGAAGTCGCCTTACATGAAATCTCGGTACTACTTCACCCAACCACGAAGTTCAAGATCTTGTCTTTCACGAAGATGACCTTCTTGATCTGCTTGCCCTCAAGCTGCGAAATCAC
>JAYVOO010000026.1:0-2798 GCA_043757905.1 Oligoflexia bacterium | reverse complement strand
TCGGCGGCGGCCCCGAGAACAGCCTCTCGCTCTTGGAGCTTTTCGGGCTGCTGGAATCTGAGCTAGGCGTGAAACTCAAGTACCGAGAATTGCCTTGGCGCCAGAGCGACCAGAAGGTTTACGTCTCCGATATCCGCAAAGCGAGCGAACTTCTGGAGTGGCAGCCGAAAATATCCAAAGCGGAGGGCGTGAAACGCATGGTCCAGTGGGTGAATCAACTTGCCTGAACTGAGCATCGTCCTTCCGTCTTACTTAGAGGAAGAAAACCTCCGCAAGCTTTTGCCCCGGCTGACTGGCGTGATCGCGCTCCTCGGCATCCCAGCCGAGATCCTGGTGATCGACACGGTCGAGCCGCTCGATGCGACCGAGAAAGCCTGCACCGAGCTTGGAGCCCGCTACATCCGCAGAAAACCCGCGAATACTTTCGGTGACGCCGTCCGAACCGGCATCGAGCAAGCGCAAGGCCAGTGGATCCTATTCATGGACGCCGACGGATCGCATGCGCCGGAATTCGTCCCGAGCCTCTGGAATGAACGCACCCAAAACGACATCGTCATTGCCTCTCGCTACGTCGACGGAGGCTATACCGAGAACTCGGCGCCGCTCCGCCTGATGAGCCGCGTCCTCAACTGGACTTATTCGCTGATCCTGAATCTTCCCTATAAGGATGTTTCCAACAGCTTCAAGCTCTACCGCGCCCCGCTGCTCAAGGAAGTGAACTTGCGCTGCGATAACTTCGACATAGTCGAGGAGATCCTTTACAAGATCGTTCGAAAGCATCCGGGTATTTCGGTGCGTGAGATTCCCTTCTCCTTCAAGAAGCGCATGTTCGGTGAAACCAAGCGCAGCCTGCTGCTCTTCATTTTCACTTACCTGGTGACGATGGTCCGGCTCCGGCTCTCGTCCCTCGACTAAGCGGCTCCCCTCAGCCGGTGGCGGCTTCCTCAGAATCCACCACCGCTTTCGCGACTGTCGGCACCTCGATCGTGAAGGTCGAACCTACCCCGAGCTCGCTCTTTACGGCGATTCGGCCTTCATGGGCGCGCAGGATCTGGGCGACGATGTAGAGTCCCAGGCCCATTCCGGCGAAATGGCTAGCGGACACTGCTCGCTCGAAGCGTTCGAAGATCCGGGCTTGATCAGCATCCGCGATTCCAATTCCGTGATCGCGAAAACTCATCCTCACGCGCCCGTCGTCGCAAGGCATTTCGATCTCGACCTCGATCGGCTTGCCTGGAGCGTATTTGATCGCGTTGGTCAGCAAGTTCACCATGACCTGTTCCATCCGGAAGCGGTCCAGCGTGACAATCAGCTCTTTGGGGGATTTTACGGAGAGAACGCAGCCAGCGGCCGAGATCTGACCGGCGAATCGCTCGGTGACCTCCTGCAAGAGCGGAATGAGGTCGAACTCCTCTGGAGAGATTTTGAGGCGGCCGATGTTGATACGCGAGATATCCAGCAGATCTTCGATTAGCCGCGAGAGTCGAGTGATCTGGCGATCGGAAGTCTGGATCATCTTCACGATCCTTTCCGGGTTCACCTCAGCCAGGGAACCGCTGCTCAGGGTGCGAAGCAGTCCTTGTGTCTGGAGCTTGAGAGGAGTGAGCGGGGTCTTGAGCTCATGCGAAGCGATTGAAAGGAATTCGTCGCGCGCTCGAACTGCCACCTGCGCCATATGGTAAAGATTCGCGTTCTCGATCGCGGCCAGCGCGCGCGCGGCGAGCTCCTGGGCGAGCACCTGTTCCTCGTCATCCAAAGCGACCGCGCCGAGCAGGATGAAGCCAGAGACGGAACGCTTGCCACCAAAAGGTAAAAGAATCGCTGACTCCTGGAGCAGCTTCTCAATCCCGGCCACGTGGATTGCTTCCGGAATTGCTTCCCCCGGCGCAAGGCGAACAATGGAGGCCAACTGAGAAGTGTCCGCGCGTTGATCCGATTGCTCTGCCAACGCCTGAATTACGCCGTCCAGTAACCCTTTCTTGACAGGGTCCAGATGCTTGCCCAGGCAGATCGCCCGCCGGTTGGACGAACCGGAGACCAGGACGATCGCCCAGGCCGCCAGCCGTGGAACAGCTAGCTCGAGAAGTCGGTCAACCACTTTCTCGGGCTCTAGAGTCTCACCCAGGCGCATGCCCGCGGCCGATAGAAACAGCGCGCGCTCCTTGCTCTGCTCAAGCACGCTCTCGGCGGCCTTGATCTTGGAGATGTCGATCGAAAGGCCCCGGAGCTCTTGGGCCCCCTGCCCGCTCTTGCGACAGCGAAGCGCAGTATGAAGCCAGAGAACGTTTCCACCAGCTTGGAGGATTCGATGCTCGAACCGGGTGTCGCCGCCGGTCTCGCGGGCCTCACGGACTTTTCGTTCGAAAAGCAGCCAGTCTTCGGGATGATGATGCTTTTTCCAAAAGCCGGCCTCCTCTTTCCATGTGTCGGCTGAAAATCCGCTGATCCCGCGGGCGCTCGGGCTCACGAAGCTGAACGTGAGAGACTCGGGTTCAGCCGCCCAAACAATTCCGTGATCGATCCCCTCGATGAGTTCGAGGTACTTGCGCTGTTGCTCCTTTTCCCGCCGGAGCGTCTTCAGCTCGAGCTGCGCGAGCGTTCGCTGGCGCTCGCGATTCTCGCTCTCTCTCAGGCTCCGCTCTGCGAGAAGCAGCCTCTCATTCTTGCGATGCAAATCCGCAAAGACCGCGACTTTCGACTTGAGAACCTGCGCGTCGAAGGGCTTGTAAACGTAATCCACCGCGCCCTGCTCATAGCCACGGCTCGCAAACCGCTCATCCTTGTTGATTGCGGTAATG
>JAYVOO010000025.1:0-2803 GCA_043757905.1 Oligoflexia bacterium | reverse complement strand
TCTTGTCCTTGCGAAGGTTGTCGCGATTGAAACGCGCGGCTGAGACCGTCTCGCCTCCTCCAGACGAGTCCACGAGCTGCGAGGCATTCCCGCGGCTCTGGCTCCAGGCCAAGGAGATCAACTTAGAGAACTTCTCGGCGTCTTTCGTGCCGACTTTGCCGCCGCGGCTTTCCGAAAGGTGGAGGAACTGCTCGTAGAGCATTGATCTCAGGTTCGGCGGAAGCAGTTTGCAGGCCTTGTCTTCACCGCGAACGGGGAGTTTCTCTCCGAAATACGAGCGATACCGGTTCGACCGGACGGAGGCAGGGATGCGCGCTGGCGCCGTCGGCGGCATAGTTTCTGGAGTCGAGCAGCCCGATGCGAGGAAGTTACCGAGGATGAGAAGCGCCGAGAATTTTAGCCGCGGAATGAGCATCATCATTACTCATCGGTCGGAGCGTTTTTCCCCGTGAATACCGTATTGCTTGAGCTTCGAATAAAGATGCGAGCGGTCCATGCCCAGAGAGAGCGCCAAATGGCTGACGTTCCCTTCCGCCTCAAGTAGGCCCTATGCCGCTCAAGCTTCTCGAACTCCGAAACGCGCTCGTAGAAGGATCCTCGGGCGCTTGCCGGAGCGTCGCCCTCTGGCCGAACGCCCGGCTGATCGCGGATTTTCGGAGGCAGGTCTGATACGTCCAGCTCCGCGAGATCGCTCATCACTGCCAGATAGGAGACTAGGTTCGAAAGCTCGCGAATATTGCCCGGCCAGGAGTATTCTTGCAGGACAGCCAGCGCCTCCGATGAGAAGCTCATGCATTGCCCGGCCACTCGATTGCGATTCCGTTCGGCGAAATGCTCGAGCAGGAGCGGAATATCACCCTTCCGCGAGCGGAGTGGCGGAAGCTGGATCGGGATCACATTCAGCCGCTGAAGCAGGTCCGCTTTAAATCTTCCCTGCTTCACCATTTCGTCGAGGTCCTGGTTCGTCGCGCAGACGACGCGGAACTCGAGCTGCATCACGCGCGACGAACCGAGCCGCGTGACTTCCTTTTCCTGCAGCACGCGCAGCAGCTTCGCTTGGATCTCGAGCGGCATGTTCACGATTTCGTCGAAGTAAACGATTCCCCCGTTGGCCTGCTCGAATATTCCGGAAGTCGCGCGCTCGGCTCCCGTGAATGCGCCTTTTTCGTGGCCGAATAACATGCTTTCGGCCATCGTGCTCTGAATCGTCGACGAATCCACGGCAACGAACGGCGCAAGGCTGCCATCAGGCGCGGCACCGCGCAGCTGGCGGGCGACCACTTCCTTGCCAGTTCCGGTCTCGCCGGTGATCACCACGTTGGCATTGCTGGCTCGCACGCGCTCAATGATCTTCCGGAGCGCCACGATTTCGGTAGATTCGCCGACCATCAGATGATGCTTCTGGCCGCTGAGGACTTCGAAGCTTTGCTGTGCGCTCTTTTTTCGCAGTGCCCTTTTCTCCAGCATCTGGGCGACAATGATTGCCAGCTCGTCAGGATCGAAGTCCTTCGGCACGTATTCGTCGGCGCCCAGTCGGAGAGCCTCGCGCACGGTCGCGAAATCCTTCAGCGAGCTGCTCATAACGATGCTTAAGTCTGGGTCGATCGCGCGGAACACCGGTATGTGCTTCAGGCCCTCGTCGTCAGTGCGCATCTGAATGTCTAGCAGCAGCACTTCGAACTGCTGGTTCTTCAAAATCGCCTCGGCCTCCTCAGCATTGAAGGCGGATCGGACCTCGTAGCGGTCCTTCAGTGAATGCTTCACGGCCAGCTGGAAGATCTTGTCGTCGTCGCAGATGAGAATTTTTGGCAGGCGGCTCATGGATCATCACCAGATAGGGTTTGTGCGTGGTTTTCACGACATTATTTTCCAAATCTTGGGCGTTTGCCAACACAAACCGCGGACCGTCCGGCGAGGTGCTGGAAAAACGCCAGTCTTCCCCTTTGTTTAGATCCGGCACCCGCACCTCTGGCCCTGGTCTTGGATTTGCTGAAGGGGCGAGGACATCACGCAATCCATATTCAATAGGAGTTGACGACCATGAGCCAAAACAACCTGGCAATCGCGGAACTGATCCGCCTTGCGACGATATCCGATTCCCATGTGCTGCTGAACGGGCCTACCGGCTCCGGAAAGACGCATCTCGCACGCGCCATCCACGAGCAGAGCGCTCGTCGCCGGGGGCCTTTCGTCACCGTGAATCTCGCGACTCTCCATGAAGGTACGCTCGAATCCGAGCTTTTCGGTTACGAGCGTGGCGCCTTTACGGGGGCCGAATTTAAGCGCCAGGGCCGATTGGAGCAGGCCCAGGGCGGTACGATTTTTCTGGATGAGATCGGCGAGCTTTCGTTGAAGCTGCAGGCCCGGTTGCTTGACTTCCTTCAGTCAAAGACGATTGTCCCCGTGGGAGGCAACCGGGAGATCAAACTGAATGTCCGCGTAATCGCCGCTACACACAAAGACTTGAAGAAAAGCGTTTATCTAGGAGAGTTCCGCGAAGATCTCTTTCATCGGCTCCGCGTGATCTCGATTCGCATCCAGTCGCTTAAGGAGCGCGCTGACGACTTTGATGCCATCGTTCATCAGTCGATCGAGCAGCTGTGCAAGGCCGTGGGTAAACAAATACTTCGCATTTCAGAGGAAGTCGCAATCGCGCTTGAAGCCCACGAATGGCCAGGAAACATCCGAGAGCTTCGCAACGTCCTCGAATTCGCCCTGCTGGCCTGTGACGGACCTGAGATCCGCATGGACCACATTCCCGAATGGTTCCGGGAGCCGGTCGAGAAGGCACCGCAGCTCGAAG
>JAYVOO010000024.1:0-2811 GCA_043757905.1 Oligoflexia bacterium | reverse complement strand
GAACGACCTGTCGCGGGCCATCCGCAGTTCGCTCGAGGGCATGGCCGGCGGGTCAGTCAGCGTGGGCTCGCAGAATTTTGTCGTCCAGATGCCGAAGTTCTCGACCACCCTGGATCGCCTGGGACAGGTCCTCGTCTCCACGCCTTCTGGCCGGACGGTGCATCTCTCGGACGTGGCCCGGATCGACTTCGCGCCGAGCACGACAAACTCCCGTAGCTTCAAGACAAGCGGCGCGCCGACGATGCTTCTCTGGGCCGAGCCCAAGGCCGGCGGCAATATCAAGCGCATGTCGGAAGAACTGATCCAGATCGTGAAGGAGTGCATGTCTCTTTTCCCGAAGGACATCCAGTACCGGACCCTCGTCGATCCCTCCGAGTTTATCCGGGCCTCGGTTAATAATGTCTTTCACGAAGTCTTCATCGGCGCGATGCTCGCCGTCGCCATCCTATTTCTTTTCATCGGAAGCTTTCGCAATACCGTCACCGCGGCGATCGAGATCCCGCTCTCGATGGTGCTCGCATTCATCCTGATGAAGATCTCGGGAATGAACTTGAACCTGGTCTCGCTCGGCGGCCTAGCGCTCTCAGCCGGCATGAACGTCGACGCGTCCGTCGTCGTGATGGAGAATATCTTCCGGAACTTCGAGCAGGCGGCGGCCCGAGGTCTCGGGCCAATGGACCGCTCGGCCAAGCTCGATCTTCTGGTCAAGTCCGTCAATGAGGTGAAGTTCGCGGTCGTCGCCTCCACCATCGCTTCGCTTGTGGTTTTCATTCCCTTGGCTTTCACCTCCGAGCTGAGCTATGCGATCTTGGGCGATCTCGCCAAGACGGTGGTCTTCTCGCATGGCTTCTCGATGTTCGTCGCCTTGATCCTTGTGCCGACCGTGCGATTGCAGCTCATGTCGCGAAAGCCTGGGCAGGCGGAAGAGAAGCCGGTTCATTCTCCGATCGAGCCCTGGATCCGTAAGCTCGAGCAGGGCTACTCGGGCGCGCTCTCATGGTTCATCGCGCGCAAGCGCCTCCAGCTCGGCGCTTATGCCGGGATCGTCACGATTCTCGCGTGCCTCCTCGCGTTCGTCGTGCCGCAGCTCCCAACCGAAGTCGTCGGCCGGCCAGACAGCGACTGGATCACGATGAACATCTCGACTTCGGGCAACACGCTCCTGCGCCAAATGGAGTCGACGGTCGATGAGATCGAGGCCAAGATGCTCGCGAAGTACGGTCCGAAGATCCATTACACCTTCGTGCAGACCCGTAACGCGAATAACGGCAACATCATGGCCCGCCTGAAGAACAAGGGTGAAATGAGTCAGATCTGGAAAGAGATGGAGAAGCTCTTTCCAAACACTCCGCTTGTTACTTATAATGTTGAGCCCTGGAACCCGGGCGAGATGCCAATTCCGAATCCGCCGAAGCTAAAAATCAGCGTCGACGGCACCGATCCGGTGGATCGCCAGCGTGCGGCGCAGGAGCTTAAGGATGTGCTTCAGGAGCACAAGCTCTTCGACCAGGTCTGGGCGCGCCCAGATGTGGGCCACGAGGAGACGGTTGTCCTCGAGCCTCGGTTGGATCTTTGGCCCGCGCTGCGCGCGAGCGGCTCGTCGCGGATCGAGCCATCGGACGTGGCCGACATCGCGCGAGTCGCGACTGAGGGACGCACGGTCGCGCGCATGACGATCAAGGGGCGACGCACGCAGGTCGTGCTCAAGTATCCAGACGGCGCGATCAAATCGGTCGAGGACCTCGCTGCGCTGCCAATCGGACTTCGCTCTCGGATCGTACCTTTGAAGGCGATCTCCGACGTGAGGCAAGAGACGCTCGAGCCAGGCACCTTCCGTGAAGATGGGCGCAACGCGCTTGCGGTTTACGGCAAACCCAACGAGGCAAGCAAAGCCAAAGGCGACGAGTCGCTCGCCGAGGCGAAGAAGCTTATCGAAGGGAAGAAGTTCGGCGCGACCTCTTTCGTCCATTTCGAGGACGCCGAACACGAGATCCACGACGCACTCAAGCAACTGGGCGTCGCGGTGGGTCTCTCGATCCTTCTGATCTTTCTTACTCTGCTCATTCAGTTTGGCGATTTCGTCAGCGCGCTACTGGTCCTGGTCGCCATCCCGTTGGGTTTGATCGGGGTGGTGCTCTCGCTCTTCGTCTTCCGCAGCACGCTCTCTCTCAATTCCATTCTAGGCGTCATCCTTCTGAATGGGATCGCGGTCGCCAACAGCATCATCCTGATCGACTTCACGCGCAGGCTCGTCGCGGAGGGGCTTTCCCCGGCCTCCGCCGCCGCGGAAGCCGCGCGCAAGCGCCTGCGGCCAATCCTCATCACCTCCCTGACGACGATCCTGGGCATGATGCCGATTGCGTTCGGAATGGGAGAGGGGGGCAAGATCCTGCAGCCGCTGGGGATTGCCGTGAGCGGAGGGCTCTGGGTCTCGATGGGACTTACGCTCTTTGTGGTGCCGGCGCTTCAGGTAAGCTATTTGAACTGGAAGCTCGCGCGGGCTGCGCGCCGAGACGCTCGTTTGGCTGCTCCGGCGGACCATCGCTCCGAACCGAACGGATTGCCAACGTTGCTTCTGCCTGGCGTTGTGGCCGATGTCCCGCGGAACGAGTCGCACTCATGAAACGCCTCCTGATTCTCGCCGTACTCGCGGCGCTAAGCGCCTCGGCCGCTGAAACGGCGCCCGCCTCGACCTCTCGCGAGGAGCTCGATTTTAGCGCCGCGCTTTCCCGCATCTTGGAACGCAGCACGCTGATTGCGACTCAGCAGGCGACGCTCGACGCGCGCGAAGCTCTGAATCTTCCGGCCCGC
>JAYVOO010000023.1:0-2826 GCA_043757905.1 Oligoflexia bacterium | reverse complement strand
TCTCGACGCTCCAAAGCTCCGGGGTCGCCTTGGGAGAATAGAAATCGAAGAAGACGAGATCGGCCTCGGGAAGTGGTGCGAGATTCTGTACGGCGAAGTCCCCCTCGTGAAGGCTCCATGCGACATCCCCCCTGTTCGAGCGCCAGCTTCGCTGCTCCAATAGCTCGCCCAGCGTTCGCTCGAATCCCGCCAGAAACGGAAAGCGTGCCGGCCCTTGGGAAAGCGCCTGGCGGAGGCCTGACAGCTCGGACTCGAAGCTGAGTATTCTAAGAAAACGTTTGGGGCCCTGGAGTGCGCGGTAGGCGCTCAAGGCCGCAAGTGCGTTTGTTCCGATGCCGATTCCGAGATCATAGAGCGTTACTGGCGGAAGCGAAGGGTCACCGACCACGAGTCCGGCGAGTCCGGCCTGCCCGACATACACGGTATTGGCCTCCTGCCAGGCTCCGATCGAAGAGTGCATCGCCTCGCCCGTGCTCGGATCGCGCAGCGTCGCCGAAGCGTCGACATTCTCATGCTTCATGCTCTTGGGTATAAAGGTGGACTCTGCTAGAGTCAAAAAATGTCTTTTGACCACAAATCGATCGAACCGCGCTGGCAGAAACACTGGGATGAGAAGCAGGTCTTCAAAGCCGAGACTGGCTCGAAGAAGCCCAAGTACTACGTGCTCGACATGTTTCCGTACCCCTCTAGTACGGGGCTTCACGTCGGCCATCCTGAAGGATACACCGCGACCGATATTGTCGCGAGATTTAAGCGCGCGAAGGGCTTCAACGTCCTTCATCCGATGGGCTGGGACGCGTTCGGCCTGCCTGCAGAGCAGTTCGCGCTCTCAACGGGCGTTCATCCGGCGATCACCACCGACCGTGCGATCGAGGCGTTTCGCCGTCAGCTCAAGTCGCTCGGATTCAGCTTCGATTGGACGCGCGAGATCTCGACCTGTAGTCCGGACTACTACAAGTGGACGCAGTACATTTTCCTGAAACTTTACGAGCGGGGCTTGGCCTATCAGAAGGAAGTGCCGGTCAACTGGTGCCCTGAGCTCAAGACCGTTCTCGCCAACGAAGAGGTCGTCGACGGAAAATCCGAGCGCGGCGGCCATCCGGTCCAACGCATCCCAATGAAACAATGGATGCTCAAGATCACCGACTACGCCGAACGACTGATCAACGATCTTGACACCCTCGATTGGCCCGAGAGCACGAAGCAGCTCCAACGCAACTGGATTGGCAGGAGCGAAGGCTTGCAGATCCGCTTCCCCGTGGCGGGCCATCCCCACAAAGACATCGAGATCTTTACGACCCGCCCGGACACGATTTTTGGAGCGACGTTCATGGTGCTCGCACCTGAGCATCCGCTCGTCGCGCAGATTACTACCGAGGCGCGCTTAAGTGAGGTGAAAGCCTACCAGCTCCAGGCCTCGAAGAAATCCGAGATCGCTCGCCAGGAAGAGACGAAGGAGAAAACCGGCGCCTTCAGCGGCGCTTATGTCACGAACCCCTTCAATCAGGAGAGGATCCCCGTCTGGATCGCAGATTATGTGATGATGGGCTACGGCACGGGCGCGATCATGGCTGTGCCGGCGCACGACACGCGGGACGGCGAGTTCGCCGAAGCTTTCAATCTTCCAATCATCCAGGTTGTCGAGCCTCTGGGTGGCGTGCCGCTGGACGTGAAGGACAAGGTGAAGTTCTTCACCGGCGATGGCCGCTCCATCAACTCAGGCTTCCTGACCGGCCGCTCGACCGAAGAGGCGATGCGCGTGATCCTCGAGCGCGCTGAAAAAGAAGGCCTGGGCAAGCGAACCGTGCAGTATAAACTCCGCGACTGGCTCTTTTCACGCCAGCGCTACTGGGGCGAGCCGTTCCCAATCATCCATCTGGACGACGGAACGCGGAAGCCCCTGCCCGCGGGCGAGCTTCCCGTGATTCTCCCGCCCGTCAAGAGTTACGAGCCTTCGGGCACGGGCGAGAGCCCGCTTGCCGCGATTCATGAATGGCTCAACACGCGCGATTCGGAGACGGGTAAAGCCGCTAAGCGCGAGACCGACACGATGCCCGGGAGCGCGGGCTCGAGCTGGTACTTCCTGCGCTACTGTGATCCGCACAATGTGGACGCCCCTTTCAGCCCGGAATCCGAGAAGTACTGGATGCCAGTCGATCTCTACCTTGGCGGGCCGGAGCATGCTGTCGGCCATCTGCTTTACGCGCGTTTCTGGACGAAGGTTCTTTACGATGCGGGACTCGTCACGCATCACGAGCCTTTTCAGCGCCTCGTTCATCAGGGAATGATCCTGGGCGAGGACGGCGAGAAGATGTCCAAGTCCCGAGGCAACGTCATCAATCCGGACATCGTCGTGGAACGCTACGGTGCCGACTCGCTCCGGGTCTATGAGATGTTCATGGGCCCGCTTGATCGCGACAAACCTTGGTCCATGCCCGCGATTGAAGGGGTGTACCGATTTCTTCAGCGCGCCTGGCGTGTCTTCGTCGACGAGGATGCGAATACGCTGCTCGCGAGCGTTACCGACTCTGAGCCGACTGCGGAAGATCTCAAGATCACCCACAAGACGATCAAGAAGGTGAGTGAGGACATCGAGGCGCTGCGCTTCAATACGGCCATCAGCCAGATGATGATCTTCATCAATCACATGACAGGCCTCAAGCAGCGCCCTCTCAAATGCCTGCGCCCGTTTGTCCAGTTGCTGAATCCTTTCGCGCCTCATCTGGCGGAAGAGCTCTGGTCGCGGCTCGGCGAGAAGTTCGAGCTGACTTACGCCCCTTGGCCGGAGTTCGATCCCGCTCTCGCAAAAGACGACAAGCTCACGCT
>JAYVOO010000022.1:0-2828 GCA_043757905.1 Oligoflexia bacterium | reverse complement strand
GTACCGCTTTCGCCGTGTGGAACGCCCTCGCTCTGCTCGCCTCGATCGGCCTCGGGCTGGTGCCCGGCTTCGCGCGGGCCGGCGGGGCCTGAGAGTCGCGCGACCAGTCCGACGACGCCCTTCAGAGCGACGCGCAGGGGCTTTGAGGCGTTATAGATCGCGGAGAGTGGGGTAGCCGCGAGCGGAGCGACGAGTTCGTTGGCCTTGGCGCCGATGGTCTTTGGCGTGATCTCGCAAAAGAAGAGCACGATCGGGGTCGTGACTAGGATGCCGAAGATCGTGTCGAGCGTCCAGTGGGGCACGTCGAAAGGTAGAATTTTCAGCACGAAATCGCGCACGCCAGGGCTTTGCGAAAGGGAATCGGTGACGATCGCGGAGAGGGAGATGTTCACAATCTCGTTCAGGACGAGGATCGTGATGAGAAGCCCGCCCGGGTCCCCGAGCAGTCGCTTGATCCTGCGGTGGGCGTTACGGTCGCGGTCTTTGAGCGCGCGGAGCTGGAAGCGGGACAAACTGAAAAGGGCGATCTCCGCGCCCGACATGGTTGCGGAGATCGCCACTAAAATTGAGCAGACAAGGAACTCAAACAGGTCCACTACGCAGCTTTATCAAAGTCCGGGCCGGTTGCGCGAGATCTTTTCCGATCCTGCTTGTGGCCGGTGGATCCGGAGGAGCCGCCGCTTGCGCCCGCCACCTTGGCATGCTTGGCCGGGAGCTTTTCTGCCAGAACCACGTTCAGGACGTCATCGAACGTCTTGACCGGGATGAAGGTCAGCTTCGCGCGGTACTCTTCTGGGATGTCCTCGAGGTCCTTCTTATTGCTGAAGGGGATGATGATCGTCTTGATCCCGTGGCGCATGGCCGCGAGAGCTTTCTCCTTCAGCCCGCCGATCGGGAGAACCCGGCCGGAGAGAGTGATCTCGCCGGTCATCGCGACATCCTTGCGGATGGGGATGCCCGTGAGCCGGGAGACGATGGCCGAGGCCATCGTGATGCCTGCGCTCGGACCGTCTTTCGGGATGCCGCCTTGCGGGAAGTGCACGTGAAGGTCGATCGTGGAGAACACGTCCTCGTCGATGCCGAAGTCTTTCGCCCTGGAGCGAATGAGACCCATCGCCGCCTGGCCTGACTCCTTCATCACCTCGCCGAGCTGGCCAGTGAAGAGCATGCCGCCCTTGCCTTTGGTCATCGCGGTCTCGACGTAGAGGATCTCTCCGCCGACAGATGTCCAGGCAAGCCCGGTGGCGATGCCGACTTCGTCCTTTTCCTGCTCTTCTTCACGGGTGAAGGGAGCGGGTCCGAGGAATTTGTAAACCTGATCGCGAGTGATGACCGTCTTCTCCGTCTTGCCTTCAGCAACTAACCTCGCGGTCTTGCGGCAGACGTTGGCCACGTTGCGCTCGAGATTGCGGAGGCCCGCCTCGCGAGTGTACTGGCTGATGACCGTGCGGACTCCTTCGTCCGTGAAGTCGATATGCGAAGGCTTGATTCCGTTCTCTGCGGTCTGCTTCGGGATGAGGTACTTCTGGGCGATGAAGTACTTTTCTTCCTCCGTATATCCAGCCAGCTGGATAATCTCCATCCGATCTCGCAGAGCTGACGGAATAGTGTCCAACTGGTTGCACGTCGCCACGAACATCACGTTCGAGAGATCGAAGGGCACGTTCAGGTAATGATCGCGGAACGAGTAGTTCTGCTCAGGATCGAGAACTTCGAGGAGCGCCGCCGATGGATCGCCGCGGAAGTCCGAGCCCAGCTTGTCGATCTCGTCGAGGACGAAGACCGGGTTGTTGGTCGAAGCCTGCTTCAGGCCCTGGATGATACGTCCCGGGAGGGCGCCCACGTAGGTCCTGCGATGGCCGCGGATTTCAGCTTCGTCCTTCACGCCGCCGAGCGAGATCCGGACGAACTCCCGTCCGAGAGCGCGAGCGATGGAGCGGCCGAGCGACGTCTTACCGACGCCGGGAGGCCCGGAGAAGCAGAGGATCGGTCCGCGCATCTTGTCTTTTAACTTGCGTACCGCAAGATACTCTAACAAGCGTTCCTTGATTTTACCGAGGTTGTAATGATCTTCATCGAGAATAGCCTTGGCGCGAGCCAGGTCCAAGTTGTCGACGGACTGCTTGGTCCACGGAGTCTCGACGAGCCAGTCGATGTAGGTCCTGAGCATGGAAGCTTCGGACGCGTCGGGATGCATGCGCTCGAGGCGGCCCAATTGCTTGAGCGCTTCAGTCTCCACTTCGGGAGGCATCTTGCAGGCATTGACCTTTTCTTTGAGCTCGTTGATCTCCTCGCCCTTCTGGTCCGTATCGCCTAACTCGGACTTGATTGCGCGAATCTGCTCGCGGAGGAAGTATTCCTTCTGCGACTTCGTCATTTCGTCCTTCGCCTGGGAGCGGATCTTCGCCTGGATGGCGAGGACTTCGATCTCCTTGGAGAGGATGTCGTTGATCTTCTTGAGCCGCGCGACCGGGTCGTGCGTCTCGAGGATGTCCTGTGCGTCGCTCACTTTGAGGCCGAGGTTGGAAGCCACGAGGTCGGCCAGGCGGCCGGCTTCGGTGATGTCGTCGAGAACCATCAGGATGTCGGGAGAGAGAACCTTGCCGAGCGAGATCACCTTCTCGAGCTGCTCGCGGACGTTCCGCATGAGCGCTTCGATCTCGGTGCCCGTCGCCTGGGCGGAATCGGCGATGCGCTCGATCTTCACTTCATAGAAGGGAGTCGTCTGCGTGAAGTCGGTGATCTTCGCCTTGCAGAGGCCCTGCGTGAGGATCTTGATGCGGCCGTCAGGCAGCTTCCTCATTCGCATGATCATCGCGATCGTGCCG
>JAYVOO010000021.1:0-10494 GCA_043757905.1 Oligoflexia bacterium | reverse complement strand
TCTGCTTCGTCCGGTGGCCGAGTGGCTCATGGATCTTTTCTCCGACCGCGACGGCCACAGGATCCCCACGCACGGCCCAAGCCTACTGCCGGCGGCGGGTTGGGTGCTAGGCTCTCTCTGGCTTTGGGACAGCAAACCCGAAGTCTGGTTCACCTATTATATCCACGCTTCTCTCTGGTGTTTCTCGGGCCTACTCGCGCTCTACCTCTGGCGCGCGCACCTGAGAGCGAAGAGTGCGGCCACGATTGGCCTTCTAGCGCACGCATCGATCCTGACCCTGATCGCCGCACTCTTTCTATTTACAAACATTTGGCAGGAACGGCGGCTCGCGGCCTCGACCAGCTGGGAGTGGCCGACCTACTACGGCTACGTCGATTGCATCGACAAGCGGCTGATGGAGCTCGAAACGAAACTCGCAGCCCGTGGGCAAAACCATGATCCCTTTCGCGTCTGGGGTCCGACTTTTCCCGACATCCTCGTCGAGCTGAATCGCCGACATCCGAACTGGGAATTCACGCGAACGAATGATTTCTACGATCGAAACGACCTCGCGATCCAGCACGGCAACGAAGTCGAGGCGGTCGTCGTCACCGAGACTGTGAATCCCGCCGAGCGCGTGATCAGCGGGCCTGCTTCCCAGTTTCCGGAAGTGCAATCGATCTGGATGACCTGGAGGTCACACTACCTGAATCGCCTCTGGGTCCAGTCGGGTTGGAAGCCCAACCGCTACATCTGCCAGCGTGGGCGCTGGACGGCGTTTCTGTTTATGAAGGATGAGTAAGCCACCTGCCGGCCCACTTAGGCCCAGTGAATTCCGCGCCACTCCGCTTTGGCCCGGACTTCGACCGGCGACCGGCCGAGAAGAGCGGAGTAGCAGCTCACGACCTCTGCGACATCGCTTTCGATGAGGCCAGAGAGTACGAGATCGCCACCGGGCGAGAGTCGCCGGATCAGCTCGGGCGCGAACTCGATCAGCACTGGCCGGAGGATATTCGCGAAGATGAGCCGGTAGCCGCCAGGGGGCACCCGGTCCGGGAGATAGCGTGCGAAGCGAAGAGAGTTTGAAAGGTCATTGAGCCGCGCGTTCTCGACTGCGTTGTCGATCGCGAGCTCATCGATCTCGACTGCGTCCACGGGGCGCGCTCCAAGCATCGCCGCCGCGAGTGCGAGGATCCCGGAGCCGCTTCCGAAGTCGAGCACCGGGGCGTTCCCGAGCGCGCGCACCTGATCACTTGCGGAAAGCAGCTCGAGGCAAAGCTGGGTCGTTTCGTGCGTTCCGGTTCCGAAGCCCGCTCCCGGATTGATGCGAAGGACGCGTCCCGGCTCAGGATATTCTTCCGGCGAAACCCAAGGAGGAATGACTTTCCAGTGAGGAGGAACCAGGATCCCGCGGAACGAAGCCTTCCAGTCGGCGTCCCAGTCCTGGGGCAACTGTTCTTCCACTTGAGCGGCCGGTTGGCCGCCCAGACTGGCCAGGAATTCGCGGGCGGCTTCAGCTTGGGCATGGCTCGCGAAATAGAGCTCGGGATCTCCTTCCGCCTGACTTCCGATCCAGTCGCGCTCGCGCGGCGCCTCGGCCGCATCGAGCGTCCAGGACTCCGTTTCAAGCCCGTGATCCGCCGCTTCGGCACTGAGCACGGTGCCTTCGTGAACGCCCAAAAGCCCGGCCGAGGTCAGCTCGGCCCAGCAACGTGCGAAAAAGGCGTCTCGGTCCACCTCCTCGGGAAGATGGACCTTAAGCCGAAAAGTCGATTGCGCTGCGGATCCCATGCACGAGCTTACGTTGGAGGATTCGAACGATCTCCACCGCCGCCGCTGTCATCGCCGCCGGAGCCGCCTGATCCGCCGGAGCCCGAAGACCCCGTGGAGTCGGAAGGTGCACCACCCTGAGGAGCTGGGCCGCTTCCCGCAGTGTCGAGCGGACGAGGAATTCCACCTGAGCCGGGTGGACGTGGAGGCTGATCATCGCGAGGACCGCGGAACTTGCCGCCTCGGCGTCCGCGCCGTCCGCGCTTCCCGCCGCCGCCTTCTTCACGCGGGCCACGAGCACCCTGGCCGCCGGCACCACCTCCGGCGCCTGGACGCGGACCCCGTCCGCTGCCTGCAGAGCCGGGTTCGCGACCTGGAGCGCCCTGAGCGCCGCCTGGTCCGCCAGCCCGGGCCAAAGCCGCGTCCTGCGCCGCTTGCGCGCGGAGGAACGCCAGCCGATCCTCCTCATCGAAGAATCCGTCCTGATGGGCAGGCCCCGTGTGGCGTGGCTCGGTCGCGACGCCATCCACAATCAACCCGCCTGCGGCATGCTCACCGAGCTCGCCGTTGACCGGTACTGGCAGAGGCCGTGGCCTGAGTTCGATTTTCCGCGGGTTTGCCGGAACCGAGGCGCTGCGATCGCCCTGATTGTTCCGATCGCGTCCGCCGCCCCGACCGCGGTCGCGGTCGCCACGTTCACGATCGCGCCCTCCGCCTTTATCACGGTCCCCGGTCTTCTCTCCGCCGCCACTTCCACCGCTTCCGGTGGAGCTTCGATCGCGATTCCTGCCGCGCCCACCGCGGCCCTGAATCTGGTAGGTGCTTTCGCCGGTCGACGAGGTGCGCTCGCCCTTGTCGCCGATCACTTCGAACTGCTCGGCGTGGTAGTCGCCGATCGCTTGTAAATACACCTGTTTGCGGTAGCGGCGCTCGAGCTGGTCGAGCGTCTCGCGTTCGTCGATCGCGAGCACATCGATGACGTCAGGATGAGCCTGGATCAGGATCTTGCTGACATCGCGGTCGACGCCGTCGCGCTCAATCTCGCGCATGATCTCATATGCGACCGTCTGCTTGCTCTTGATGAAGCCCTTGCCTTCGCATTCGCTGCAGGACTCGCAGAGCGCGCGTACGATCGTGTCGCGCGTGCGTTTGCGGGTCATTTCGACGAGGCCCAGGTCCGAGATCTTCATGATCGTCGGCCGCGCCCGGTCGCGCTTGAGGGCTTCCTCGAGTGCACGGTACACGCGGTGCTTGTTCTCTTCCCGTTCCATGTCGATCAGATCGAGGATGATGATCCCGCCGCAGTTGCGTAAGCGCAGCTGGTAGGCGATCTCCTGGACGGCTTCTAGATTTGTCTTGAGGATGGTGTCCTCGAGATTCTTCTTCCCGACGTAGCGGCCGGTGTTGACGTCGATCGCGACCAGGGCTTCGGCCTGGTCGATCACGAGGTAACCGCCCGACTTAAGCCAGACCTTGCGCTCCATCGCGCGAGCGAGCTCAGTGGAGATCTTGAACGCGTCGAAAATGGGCACGTCGCCGGCGTAAAGCTCGACCTTCTGCTTCAGGGCGGGCATAAAGTGCGAGACGAAACGCTGGATGTCGTTAAAGTGGTAGCGCGAGTCGACGATGATCTTATCGATCTCTTCTGTGACCCAGTCGCGGATCGCGCGGAGGATCGAGTTCAGATCTTCGTACACGAGCGCGGGGGCATGCACCTGGGAGGCCTTGTCGCGGATCTCGCTCCAGAGGCGGGTCAAGTAATCGATGTCCTGCTTGATACGCTTCTCGGCCTGGACTTTTCCGCTCGCGGTGCGAACGATGAAGCCCAGGTTCTTCGGGCGATTGCGCTCGACGAACTCCCGGAGCCTCCGGCGCTCCTCATCGCGGTCGATGCGGCGGGAAACCCCCACGTGGTCGATCGTCGGCATGCAGACCAGATGGCGGCCGGGCAGGCTGATATGGCAAGTGAGGCGGGCGCCCTTGGTAGCGATCGGATCCTTGGCCACCTGTACGATTACTTCCTGGCCTTCCTTGAGAAGGTCCTCGATCTTGACCGGCGCCTTGGGCGCGGACATGGAGCCTTTCGTGCGGATCTTACGGTCGCGGCCGCGGGTTTCCTTGAACTCCTCGCGCTTCGAGCCACCTGGCTTGCGGTCGGAGCGCACGGAAGGTCCGCCCGCGATCGCGCCTTGAGGTCGATTCAGGTCGACGGAATCCCCTGCTGCATTCGTCTCAGAGAGATCTCCACGGTCGGAGGAGTAGGTTTCTCCGTGCTCGGCGACCTGGTCCTGGAAACTGTCGGGAGCGTCGGTCGGAATTCCGCCGCCAGTGGCTGCCGAAACGGGCCTCGGCCCGCCGCGTGAGCCACCCTGGCCGCCACGTTCTCCGCCTTCGGAGCCTGCGCCGCCGCGCCGATTACGCGTACGTCCGCCTCTTCGCCCGCGACGATGGCGCCGCTGGGCGTTCTCGCCCAGGCTCTGCGTGCCGATCTCGTGATCAGCGATCCCGTCGCCCGGGCCAGGACCGTCATGATCGGACGAGCTGGACGAGCCTGAAGGGGCGATGGTGCCGATAGGAGGGCGATCGTTGCCAGACGAGGAGGAATCTCCGCCGTCTCCGCCTTCGCCACCCGAAACGACGGCCATGCGAACTGGCTCTTCGTCGTCGTCGTCTTCGTCCTCGCCATCTTCGTCTTCGTCCTCGTCTTCTTCATCTCCTTCATCTTCTTCTTCGCCTACTTCTTCGTCCTCGTCGGAAGCGTGAGCGCCGGATTCGGACTCTTCTTCTTCCTCTTCATCCTCTTCGCCACTCAAGTGCGCGGCCGCATCGGCCTCGGTCGCTTCCTGCATCGGCGCGTTTCGCGTAGGAGTGGACGGACGCCCTGAGCGGTTGTCGTCGGCTTCCTCATAATAGCTGCCGGACGTGGCCGCCTGGCCTGAGGCCTGCTGTTCGCCAGAAGCTGCGTCCTGACCCTCGCCGGTCTCTGCCTTTTGATTGCGGCGAATCTGGCCGGTAGCGGCCCCGATGATCACGCCGGTTCCCGCCGCGATCAGGCCTTCCGACCCGGAGCCGCCTTCGGAGTCGCCTGGATCGGGCGCGTCTGGCGCATCTTGAGAGGCCGGGGCCAATTCTTCCTGCTTTTCCCAGATCTCGGGATGCACGTAGACGTCGTCAACGTAAAGGAACGCGGCCTTTTCCAAGCCGATGTCGACGAAGGCGGCTTGCATGCCGGGCAGGACGCGGGTCACCCTACCTTTATAGATATTTCCGACGATCCCCTTGCCCGAGGCGCGCTCGATCAAAAGGTCCTGAATCTCACCGTCCTCCATGAGGGCAATCCGGGTTTCCGGTAGTGAGGCATTGATAATCAGTTCTGTGGACATCGCTTCTCCCAATTCTGAGCCGACCCTTGAAGGCCGGCTGAGACTTTTTAGGGACCGCGAAACCACTCTCCTGACAGGTTAACCGGGCAAATGCCCAGTCAACGGGAGCGGCGTCGTGCGGTCACCAGTTGAGGGAAACTAGCGGAGTCCAGACCAGTGCGGAGGTCGGTGAATAAGGAGCTTTCGAACCAGAGTTGTAGCGTAGAGCAAATGTGCGGGGGCTTTTCCGCAGACCATCTGCGGGCCCGTAGCCATTTGCTTCTTCAAGCTGATCCTTTGATGTCCCTGAGATCCAGCCGGCGATGCAAACTCCCAAGCCTACGGCAGCGCCCAAGGCGGCTCCGGCGGCAATATTGCTGAGATGCGTTCCTGGCTCGTCGTAAAAGGGCAATGTAGATGCTCCCAAAACCGTACCCACGGCTGTGCTGACGCCGATGGTTTCCAAAAAATTAACTCCCGAGTTGGCGCGAGCTGCGCTGGGCACTATCAACCCTAATGGCAGTAGTGCGGCTAAAATGCCTATACCGGGTAACGAGGACTTCTTCTTCAAAGCCCCAACCTTTCTCTCTCTTAAGCGTTAACTAATCCGACTTGACACTTCAACTAAAATCTATGAAAGCTCTAGCGTTATGGCCGCATTCTCACGCGTGTTTTGGATCGTGCTCGACGGTGTCGGCGCGGGTGAACTGCCCGACGCATGCAGCTATGGCGATGGCGGCTCGAACACCCTGGGAAACCTTTCTCGAGCTTATCGGGCCAAGACGGGGAAATTGCTCAGCCTTCCCAATCTCGCACACTGGGGCCTCGGGAACATCACGACGATCGAAGGAATCGCTCCGCTCCAAGCGGGCGAAGGCGAAGGCGCCTACGGAAGAGCGGCAGAACTTTCCTGTGGGAAAGATACGACTTCCGGCCATTGGGAGATGGCGGGCCTCGTGGTGACGAAACCGTTTGCCACCTACCCGACCGGTTTCTCGCGCGAAGTGGTCGAAAGGTGGATTCATGAAAACCATCTGCCTGGCGTGCTGGGCAATAAGGCCGCGAGCGGCACCGAGATCATCGAGGAACTGGGAGCCGAGCACGTCCGCACCGGAAAGCCCATCCTTTACACTAGCGCCGACAGCGTCTGGCAAATTGCCGCCCACGAAGAGTCCTTCGGGCTCGAGCGGCTTTACAAGATTTCCAAATCCGCGCGCAAGATCTGTGACGAGCTCCAGATCGGCCGCGTGATCGCGCGTCCCTTCATCGGCAAGGGCGTGGCGGGCGATCCGTTCGTGCGCACGTATAACCGTAAGGATCTGGCACAGCTCCCTTTCGGCAAGACCTGCCTCGACTACCTCACCGCGCAGGGAGTGCCCACGCTCGGCATCGGCAAGATCTCCAACATTTACTGCGCGCAGGGCATCCAGGAGAATATCGACACGAAGGGCAATGCGGACGGCCTCCGGGTCCTCGTCGAGACGGCTGCGAACCCGGCGCGCACAGGCCTCGTATTCTGCAACCTGATCGACTTCGACATGCTTTACGGTCATCGCCGCGACGTCACCGGCTTCGCGCACGCGCTCGAAGAGTTCGACCGCTTCATCCCCGAGTTCAAGAAACACCTTAAAGCGGACGATCTCGTGGTGATCGCGTCCGACCATGGCAACGATCCCACCTATAAAGGTAGCGACCACACGCGCGAGTACATCCCTCTCCTCGCCTATTCGCCTTCGATGAAAACCTCAGGCACCGTCGACATCGGCATCCGCAAGTCCTTCGCGGACGTCGGCGCTACCGTCGTGGACGCGTTGATGGGTGCGCTACCCCAGGGCGAGATCTTCTCAGGCCAGAGCTTCCTCTCCGAGATCGTGTGACGAACACCCAGCCTGCCTGGATCATCCAGAAAAAACGTGACGGCAAAGAACTCGAAACCGCCGAGATCCAAGCCTTCATCCAGGGCCTGACCTCGGGGGACGTCGCCGACTACCAGGCCACGGCCTTTCTTATGGCGGTGTACTTCCGCGGCATGACCCTGAGAGAAACGGTCGCGCTGACCGAGTCGATGCTCGCGAGCGGCGAACGCTATGACCTAAGCCACATTCCCGGCCCCAAAGTCGACAAACACTCGACCGGCGGCGTGGGAGACAAGACCTCCCTGATCATCGCTCCACTCGCGGCCGCGTGCGGGCTCAAAGTGCCCATGATGTCGGGCCGCGGACTTGGGCATAGCGGCGGCACCCTCGACAAGCTTGAGGCGATCCCGGGCTTCCGCACGAACCTTTCCCAGATGGACTTCGAAGCGACGCTCTCGAAAGTCGGTTGTGCGATGATTGGTCAGAGCGAGCGCATGGTGCCCGCCGACAAGAAGCTTTATGCGCTCAGGGACGTGACCGCTACGGTTGAATGCGTTCCGCTGATTGTGGCGTCTATCCTATCCAAGAAGGTGGCCGAAGGTGCGGAGGCGCTCGTCCTGGACGTGAAGGTCGGCAACGGCGCGTTCATGAAAACCATGAAGGACGCTCAGCTGCTCTCCAAGACTCTCAGCCAAGTTGCTCGCAAGATGGGCATCAAAGCGCGCGCCTTGATCACGAATATGCATCAGCCCCTGGGGTATGCGGCAGGTAACGCCATCGAAGTGCGCGAATGCATCCAGATTCTCCGCAATGAACCGCAAGTGGACCTGGGGTCGGCCGATCTCAAGGAGCTGTCCGTCCTACTTTGCGCGCATATGCTCGAGCTAGGCGGCCTCGTAAAGACTGTGACCGAGGGACGAAAGCTGGCTTACGCGAAGCTCGCCGACGGCTCGGCTTGGCACAAGTTCCTAGAGCTCGTCGACGCGCAGGATGGCACGGTCGGGCTGATCCGCGACGAGTGCCGCCTGCCCAACTCTCCCGTCACGATCGTCCACCAAGCGCGCAAAAAAGGCTATGTCACGGCGATGAACACGGAAGGACTGGGCCGTTTGCTCGTCGAGCTGGGGGGTGGGCGGGCGAAGGCTTCCGACCGCATCAACCCGGGCGTCGGCCTGACCTTCCACAAGAAGCTCGGCGCACGCGTGCTTCCCTCCGAAGCCCTCATCACGGTGAACGCTGAAGTCGGCGCCGATACCCTCCGCATCGAAGCGCGGCTCGCTGAGCTGATCACGGTCTCTGGCGCAAGAAAACCTGTTCCCAAACTCATTTTTGGGCAATATTGAAATTCTAAGGGGAATCTCGTGGGACCAAACCGCATCTATCAGAACATTAAAGAAGCGGTCCAGGCCATCCAGGAGCGCACGAAGCTCAAACCTGAGATCGGCATCATCCTGGGCTCCGGCCTCGGAGTCGTCGCGGAGGCGCTGACTGAAAGCGTGACGATCCCCTACACCGAAATTCCGTATTTTCATGCGACTGCCGTCGAGGGACATCTCGGCAAGCTCGTCATCGGCAAGCTGCAGGGTGTTC
Source organism: Oligoflexia bacterium (assembly GCA_043757905.1). GTDB lineage: Bacteria > Bdellovibrionota > UBA1018 > UBA1018 > UBA1018 > JAYVOO01. The sequence goes on along the minus strand of JAYVOO010000021.1, from coordinate 1,937 downwards.
CGACGGCGGTGTTGCAAGGGCGCTTTCACCTCTATGAAGGCTTTCCGATGGAGCAGGTCGTGTTCCCAACCCGCGCGATCTGCAGCCTAGGTATCCATACGCTGATTCTCACGAACGCAGCGGGCGGCGTGAACACTCGCTTCCGCGCGGGAGACCTCATGCTGATCGAGGATCACCTGAATCTCATGGGTGACAACCCCCTCAAGGGGCCGAATCTCGCCGAGCTCGGGCCGCGCTTCCCGGATCTTTCGGAGGCCTACGACGCTAGCTGCCTGGAAACACTTCGCGCCTGCCTGGAAGAGACCGGGCTTCAGGCCCATAACGGAGTGTACGCAGGGCTTCTCGGTCCGACTTACGAAACTCCCGCGGAAGTGCGCATGCTCAGGCTCTTGGGCGCAGACGCCGTAGGGATGTCGACTGTTCCCGAGACCATCGCCGCGCGCCACCTTGGCGTGCGAGTCGCGGGCATCAGCTGCATCACCAATCTCGCGGCCGGAATCCTTCCCCAAAAGCTCACGCACGACGAGGTGATCGAGATCGGGAAGATCGGCGCGGGCAAGCTCACGAAACTCTTGTGTGCTGCCGCCCCGAGGCTTCGCCTAGGCGGCGCGACCCCATGAGCTTCCCCCAGGATCTTTTCGAGAAAGCCAAAGAAGCGCGACTCCGCTCGTACAGCCCGTACAGCAAGCATCAGGTAGGAGCCGCGCTCCGGACGAGCGATGGCCACATTTACCCAGGCTGCAACGTCGAGAACTCGAGTTACGGCGGAACGAACTGCGCGGAACGTGTCGCCGTCCAGAATGCTGTCGCCTCCCAGGGCAAGGTCCGCATCACCGAGATCGTGATCGTGACGGACGCGCAACCTGCCTGGCCCCCTTGCGGAATCTGCCGGCAAGTGATGGCAGAGTTCGCCGGACCCGAGCTCAAGATCCACATGGTCAATATCGCGGGGCAGGTCGTGAGCTCGACTCTCAAAGAGCTTCTCCCTCTCGCGTTCTCCCTCCATGATACGGGCTCCCCAGCTTAAGCCCGATGAAACATGGATCCTGAACGGGATCCTTTATACCCAGGACCCGAAGCGTCGAGTCCTGAAGGCCCACCTACGCATCGTAGACGGGAGAATCACCAAGATCACCCGGACTGCGCCCCGGAAGTTTGCCAGGGGTGCCCGGATCATCGATGCCCAGGGACTCACGATTCTGCCTGGGTTCGTCCAGGCCCATGTGCATCTCTGCCAGACGCTCTTCCGCAACCAGGCCGACGACATGGAGCTGATGGACTGGTTGCGCGAGCGTATCTGGAGGTTCGAGGCCGCGCATACGAAGGAGACCCTTCATACGAGCGCTCTCCTGGGCATTCACGAGCTTTTGTCCTCGGGCACTACCTGTGTTCTCGACATGGGCACTGTCCGCCACACCGACGCGATTTTTGAAGCGGTGAAAAAGACGGGCATCCGCGCGTCCGTCGGCAAATGCCTGATGGACCATCCCAAAACCACTCCAGCCTCGCTCCGCGAAAAGACGGAAGTCGCGCTTGCCGAAGCATGCGCGCTTTACGACCAATGGAACGGCCGCGAGAACGACCGCATCCGCGTCTCGTTCGCTCCCCGATTCGTGATCTCCTGCACCGAGAAGCTCATGATCGAAGTCGAGCGCGAAGCGCGCTTGCGCGGAGCGATCGTGCATACGCACGCAAGCGAGAATCTGCGCGAGATCCAGATGGTCAAGAAGCTCGTTCACTGCGAGAACGTCGAGTACCTCCATGAGCTCAGGCTCACTTCGTCCCGCCTGGTCCTCGCTCACTGCATCTGGCTAAAACCCAGTGAAAAACGAATCCTCGCGCGCACGGGCACTCATGTCGTGCACTGCCCGAGCTCCAACATGAAGCTCGCCTCGGGCTTCGCCGACGTTCCAGGGCTCCGCAGGCTCGGCGTGAAT
>JAYVOO010000020.1:0-2831 GCA_043757905.1 Oligoflexia bacterium | reverse complement strand
AATTCTCGTCGTTCGCGAGCAGCTCGACGTTGAAGACGCGCGGCGTATCCTGCACGCTCGGGATCTTGTAAGTGCTCGGCGAATGCGAAAGCAACGCTCCCAGGGCGTTATAATGAAGCTTTTCGGTAGTCATCCAGCCCATGCCTTGCACGAAGCCACCGGTGACCTGTCCCCGGTCGAGCGCCTCGTTCACGGGTCGCCCCAGATCCATCAGGATATCCACGCGCCGTACCTTCACCTCGCCCGTGTCGGAGTTCAGCTCGACTTCCGACGCCGCGACGCCTTGGGTGAAATAGAGAAAAGCCTGACCTTTGCCAGTTAGCTTATTAAACGAAAGACCCTCGAAGCGGTGGTGGGCATAATCCGAAAGCGAAGTCCGGTGATGATAAGCCTCGTTGACGAGCGCGCCGAAGCTTAGCTCAACTTTCTGGCCGGGAGCATGGACCTGCCCGTCTTTGAATTCGACCCCGTGATAGGTCGCGATCCCAGTTGGCCAGTCGGCGCCCGCGTTCGCGTCGTTGATCTCGCTTCCCGCCAGGCCCCGCGCGTCGATCTCGGGCTCCGTGCCGAGCCCCGCCGTATGGCGCGCCCAGCGGCTCTCCGGGATGGCGACGAGTTTCGAAGCGAGCTCGGACAACCGGGCCTTGATCTTTCGGGCTGCGAGCAAGGCTGCCGCCCCGTTCAGGTCGGTTCCGCTCGATGCAGCCGTCGGCGAGGTGTTGGCGTTCTTGTCGGTCGCGGTCGGCATCATCCGGACGGCGTCGCGCGGGAGACCGAACTCGCTTGCGACCATCTCGGCGATACGTGCGTTCACTCCCTGGCCCATTTCGGTCGCGCCGGTGGCGACTTGAAGCGTACCATCGCGGTGGACGATCACGAACGCGTTGGCCTGATTCAAGAAACGCGTCGTGAAGGAGATCCCGAACTTCACCGCCGTCAGTGAAAGCCCGCGAAGCGGCGCGCCTGCGGCGATCGCACCCCGGTTGTGCGCGTCGATGTCGCGGCGGCGCTTCCGGTACTCGCAGTCCTTCTCGAGCTTCGAGAAGAGCTGGGGCAGGCAATTATTCTCGACCTTCTGGCCGTAAGGTGTGATGTCACGCCCGCCTTCGGACGTGTAGCAGTTGAGCAGCCTTACATCGAGCGGGTCGCGCCCGATTTTGGCGGCGATCTCCTCGATGATCCGCTCGATCGTCGCGACGCCCTTCGGTCCGCCGAAGCCGCGAAACGCCGTATGCGGATGGTAGTGCGTGCGGCAGACCTGGCCCTTCACCCGGAAGTTCGGGATGAAGTAGGCGTTGTCGCAGTGGAGCATGGCGCGTTCCATGATCGAAGTCGAAAGATCCGCGTAAGCGCCGCCATCGGAAAAGAGAGTCACCTCGAGCGCGAGGATCCGGCCCTCGGAATCGAAACCGACTCGGTAGTCGTTCTGAAACGGGTTCCGCTTGCCCGTCATGATCATGTCGTCGTCCTTGTTAAGCACTACGCGAGCTGAGCGCCCGAGCTTGTGCGCGACGAGCGCCGCATAGGCCGCGAACGGCGCCGCCTGCGACTCCTTGCCTCCGAACGCCCCACCCATGCGCTTGACAATGCAGATCACGTCCTTGTCAGGCAGGCCCAAGCCGTGCGCAACGACATGTTGGGTTTCCGTTGGATGCTGGGAGGACGAATGCACCTCGATCTGCCCGTCTTCGCCCGGATAAGCGAGCGCGACCTGGCTCTCGAGATAGAAATGATCCGCGCCATGCAGCACGACCTGACCTTCGATCTGATGCGCGCAAGCTGCGAGCGCTCTCTTCGTGTCGCCCCGCTCGATGGTCCGTTCACTTCCAATGAAAGACTTGGCGGCGCGTGCGGCGTCGATTGTCAGAAGCGCGGGCAGAACCTGATAGTCAACTTCGAGCGCCTCGCGCCCGCGGAGCGCGGCCTCGCGAGTCTCGGCGGCGATGAGGGCGACGCCTTCGCCGACGAAGCGGACTTCGTCTAAGGCGAGCAATGGTTGATCCTTGAAGATTGTACCCCAGAGGTTATGAGCGAAGTCCTTAGCCGTAAAAACAGCTAGCACACCCGGCACCGCAAGCGCGCGGGCGGTCTCAATAGTCCGAATGCGCGCGTGCGCATGCGGGCTGAAAGCGACCTCGACCTGGATCTCGCCGCGCAACGGCGCGCGGTCATCAATGAACTCGCTCAGACCCGTGACGTGGGTGTGCGCGGAATCATGCGGGAGCTTCATCGAAAGAAGCCTCTTAGCAAATTTTCGGCAACGATCCGGCGGTAGGCGAGGGTGCCACGCAGATCGCTGAGTGGCGAGATCTCGGTCTGGAGGATGGCCGCCGCGCGACTGAGCGATTCGGCATTGATCACGACTCCCGTGAGCGCGGCCTCCGTCTTAGAAAGGCGGAGCGGCACAGGCCCCACGCCGCCCATCGCCAGGCTCACGCGCGCGGCCCGGCGCTCCGAAGGCGCGCCCTCCCACTGGACACGAACCGCGGCGTTCACAGCCGAGATATCGAGGTCCTTGCGTTGGGAAACCTTGCTCAAGCGGAGCAGCTCGCTCTGGGCCGGTATATCGAACTCGCCCGACTCGACCCACTCTCCCGCCTGCATCGCGAGCTTCCGGTATCCCAGATAGAAGCTTCCGAGCGCGACCGCGCGGTTTCCCTTAGGTCCGGAGAGATGCACCTTGGCCTGCGCCACAAGCAAGAATGGGGGAGTGTCGCCGATCGGCGACCCATTCGCGACATTGCCCACGAGAGTCGCGACGTTCTTGATTTGGGGCGAAGCGAAGAGATCGAGAAAGCGGGCGAACTCCGGGATCGAAACGCGAATCGCAT
>JAYVOO010000019.1:0-2839 GCA_043757905.1 Oligoflexia bacterium | reverse complement strand
AGCCGGTGGAAAAGTCCGAAATGGACGCACTCGTGGAGCGTCTCACACAGCGAACTGATGAAGTTCACGCCTCCCAGCCGAATATCGTCCGGGTGAGCGACGGAGTGGACTCTCTTGTCCCGATTCTCGAAAAGATGGATTTCCCAACGCAGTTCGCGACTGCCCAGTCTTTCTTAACAATGCAGCCCGAACTTCGCGGCCGCCTGGAGTCCCGGTATTTCAACGTGGGATTGATGCCAGATGCCCGCGGCGAGTTCCTGAAGTCCGTCTTCGACGAACGGCCTGCCGAATGGATCAACGCGGTCCTTTCTCGATTCGACGACGAGTTCCGCGCTCGCGTCGCAGATGTTTTGCCTCCCTTGCTCCAGCGTATGGTTCAGGACGCCTCTCAAGCGCCAGTCGTGCCAAGTTTCGCGATGGCGACGTTGCGTGAGTTAGACCGGGACGTCCGTTCGCGATTGGCCGATGGCAGGTTGACTCATGGAATGATTTTCCCTGAGGAAGGCGAAGAGATCTTGCAGCAGCAATCCGAGTTCGCACCTGAGCAGGCCGACCCAGAGACCGCTGACCCTGAGTTCGCTTCGCCTGAGGGCGACGGACCCCAGCTTGAGGAATCCGCGAGCGATGAGAATCAGGCGGCCTAAGCCGTTCCTTGCATCGGCGGCGCTCGCTTTGTTTTTGCTCGCATTCTCCCAAGGCGCAACTGCGGCCGAAGCGATCCTTGTCGGAGTCTCACCCACGAGCTTTACGCTGCCCGGTTCCGTTTCCGGTAGCCCGGAGGCCTTGAAAGGCCTCGGGTACGCCGTCGGTTTCGAGCATTACCTTCCGCAGTATTCCGCTGGCTTGGCTGCGTCCGTGCATATTTTGCCGAACGCGAACCTGATCGGGGTTTTCTACAAGCAGTATGCGGTCGGCGGATTCCAGGAGGGGAGTGCCGCCACGGACCCCGCTCAAGTCGATCGCAAGTCTTCTCCTCTGGTCGGGAACCAACGGCATTATGGGATATTCGTGGAGGCGGGTCCGCTACTTTACCAGCAAAGCAACGCGTACGAGGCCACCTCGGGCCTAGGCGTCGAGTTCGCCGTCGGAGTCGAGTTCCCGCTCTTTCCCTTTCTTTTCACTAGCTTTAAGAGCTCCTTTTTCACTTCCCTCGGCGGACCCGCCAATACGCTCTTCCTGCATGCCCAACTAGGCGTTCCTTTCTCATTTTAATCGGCTCATCCGGCAATTCCTGCCGATTGTCCGCCGCATTCAGTGTGGCAAACTAGGGTAATGGCCCCCGTATCAAAGGACGCTCCGAAAGAAGTCTCAAACAAGCCGCGATCCGACGAGAGAGTGAGGACCGACAGTTCCGCGCCTCCCATGGAGCTCGATTCCGACTCCTACGAGCTTGGGCAGGCACTCAAGCAGATCCATGCGAGCGAGCAGCGCCTAAAACGCGAGATGCGCGAACTCAAGGAGGAGAACACGACGCTCGGGCAAGAACGCACTCGCGCGCTCACGCAGCTTAAGATCCTTGACGAGGAACTGCATCTCGCGAAAAACGCGCTCCAGTCCCGCGAAGCTCAGATCCGGGCCTTCTCGTCCACTCGCGCTTCGCAGGCCGCGCGCGACGTCGAAGAGCGCAAGTACATCAAGGATCAGCTCGACAAGGCCCATCAGAAATACGATCAGCTCGTGCAGCAGTATGATGAGCTCTATCAATATTGCGAATCGCTTCTCGCCGAGTCGGAGAAGAAGCGCAAGCACGCCGAAACCCGAGCGAAGGAAGTCGGCGGAGCTTACCATCAGCTCGAAAAGAAACTGCAAAGACTGGAAAAAGAATATAAAACTGCCTTTGAAAGCCATGCGGCGATGAAGACGGAGCTCATGGCGCGCGAAACCGAGCTCAAGGCCGTCCAAGCTGCCGCGGCCCACGAGATCGGCGGGCTCAAGAAGTCCTATGAAGAGGCACGACAGCTTTTCGAGCAGACCAAGGGCCGAACCAACCGCACGAGCCTTCAGAATTCTAGTCTCGAAACCCGTTTGGCGCTGCTCGAGCAAGCTTATGAGGCTGCTGTGCCCAATACCGACCGAGCCCGCGACGGGCTCGGCAAAGCCGCGAAGACTCTCGAGGATCTCCAGCGGGCAATGCGGAATTTCTTCGAGCAAGCGCAGAGCCGCGGCATCACCCCCGTCTCGCTCAAGGCCGGTAAGCTGATGGCAGAGCAGATGCGCCTTGAGATCGAGAATCTGAAGCGTCTCGACCCGCTTCTCAGGGACCTCGCCGACGCATATGCCGGGATCGACGCCATCGCGCACAACTCCGCCAAGAACGACCGGAAGCGCGAGGCTAACAAGTGAATTTTTCGACCATCATCGGCTTCGGTGTCGCCTTCGCAGTTCTCGTTTTCGCCGTTGGCCAGGCCGAGGAAGCGCGCTCCGTTCTCCTGGACAAGCACGCCTTGATGATCGTCCTCGGTGGCACCTGCGCCGCTGCATTCGTCAGTTTTCCGATCAAACGCATCCTTAAGCTCTCGTTCCTGGCGTTTCGCCGGATCATCGGCATGTCCGATCAGGATGCCGAGGGAATTATTCGCCAGGTCATCAAGATCGCTGAAGGGCTACAGGCCGACCCGAACTACGCGCGGACCGCGATGAGCCAGGTCAAGAACCCGTTTCTCCAGGAAGGCCTCCAATTGATCGTGGACGGCGCCACCGAAGACCAGCTGCTTGACATCCTTGATGCGCGCATCGAGACTTTTCGGCGGCGCTACTCCTCCGAAGTCACCATGTTCCGTACGATCGGAAAATTCCCACCGGCCTTCGGCCTCCTTGGCACGACGTTCGGGATGATCAC
>JAYVOO010000018.1:0-2840 GCA_043757905.1 Oligoflexia bacterium | reverse complement strand
TGCGGGCCGACAACTCTTCGTTATGCGTGGTCGAACCGCGGCTGTCCGTGTAGCCCTCGATCATCAGATGGTCATCCGGGTATTTGGCGATCACGTCGCCCAACTTGGCGAGCTGTTCGGTAGCTGCGGGGTTCAGCACCGCACTGTCGGTCGCGAAGAGCAGGTCATTCTTGAGGTTGACCAGAATGCCGTCCTCAGTCCGCTTGGTCTCGGCCACCTTCTCTAGCTCATTAGCCTGCTTGTCGAGGTAGTTTCCCACCGCCGAGCCTGCCACCGCACCCGCGGCGGCCCCGATCAGGGCGCCCCTCTTCCCGCCGGCTACGGCTCCCGCGATCGCGCCGCCCGCGGCACCTGCCCCGGCTCCGATCGCGGTTCTCTTGCCAGGGCTCGCGCAACCTGTGCCGCCCAAGATCGCGCCGCCACTGGTCAGCGCGCAAGCTAGCGCTACACCCACTGATCTATTCAGGGATCGATTCAGCATCATTTCCCTCAGCCTTCTACGCGACGAATCTCGACGCGACGGTTGTTTTCATCCGGTACCTGGCGCGATTCACCCCAAGCTTTAATCACGATCTGCTCGCGCGGCACCCCTTGCTGGATAAGGGCATTGCTCACGTTCTCGGCGCGTTTGCGCGAAAGCATCCTATTATAGTTGTCGGATCCAGGCGGATCCGCGAAGCCGTCGATCTCGATCTTGACGGTCTTTTGATTGGCGAGCAACTCGCCGATGCGACCCAGATCCTCTCGGCCTTCCGTCACGCGGGCGCTGTTGGTGTCGAAGTAGAGCTTCGAGTTCACCTGATCCAGGGCCGTGTCCATGTCGTTGGCGATGCCCGCTTGTTGGGACTGATCATCGTCTTCCAGGGTGCCGGTATCCACGTCTCCCGGGCGTTCGGTCTCAGCCACATCGGTAGTTGTCAGTGAATCCTTTTTATATCCCTCGGTGCGCGCCAGCGATCGATCCCCATCTAACTGCCGGTGCGGCCCGGGATTATAACGGAAGAGGTAATTCCCCACGCCGCCGAGGCGCACGACCTCGTCGTGACCAAGAAATAAGCCCTGGGGCGGCGTACTATCCCCGGCAGCCTGCACGATGCTCGAGGCCGTGATGGAGAGCGCGACGACAAGCGCGGTTAACGCGCTGAAATGTAGTTTCGTATGCATGATTTCACCTCAACCCGACAATGAGCAACCTGCATGCCACTGGGTGCCACTACTCTTCAAAGGCAGCAGACTGCTAGCCAACGCCGGAATTCTTGTCTAAACTCCCACATCAGGAGAACACCGATGAAAAAACATTCGAGATTCGCACGCATTCGCCGGACTTCCTTGCTAGTTGCAATGACGTGCGCAATGAGTTCAGGCAGCGCTTTCGCCGATCCATTTAGTTGCTCAGTCTTCGAGAAGGACTCGGGCAAGGGCAAGCTCCTCTTCACGGGCAAGCGCACGGATAGGCCGGGTGCGCCGGGCTCCAGGGAACTGGTCGCCAACATCGCGTTTCAATCCCCCGACGGCAAGGAAGCCGTGACTGAGGAAGCTTTCTACAAGGATGGCAAGCTCAGCAAGTACCTGCTTCACCAGAAGCAGCTCGGCGAGGAAGGCGCGCTCGAAGTGAAGGACGGAAAGCTCCTGTTCTCCTATACCCGGGGCGGCAAGACAGAGACCGCTACCGAGGATGCGCCTGCCGATCTCATTGTAGGGCCGACTACCGTCGATCATATTCACGCCAACTGGGACAAGCTGATGGCCGGCGACGACGTCGACTCGCGCTTCGCGGCCCTGGATCGGCGCGAGACGGTCGGCTTCAAGTTCTTCAAGATCGAGGACAAGTCAGTCGAAGGCAAAGCCATGGTGCTGATCAAGATGAAACCCAAGAGCTTCGTGATCGCCGCGATCGTGAAGCCGCTGATCTTCACCTTCGACAAGGCTTCCAAGCGGCTAATCGAACTCAACGGGCGCGCGCTGCCCAAGCAGAACGTCAACGGCAAATGGAAGGATCTCGATGGCGAGATCACCTACAAGTACTGAGGACAGATCGATCAAGGCTTTGGAACGCTAGCTGGATCCGCGTAGAAAACGGCTTCCTGAAGTTCAGGGTTCATCCGGGTGACCTCAAGCGCCTTGGCGGCTGACTTCGCCGCCTTGCTCAGGTTCGAGTAGATTCGGCTGCCCTGATAAGAGTATGGAAGGAAAGACTGTGTGAACGGGATTTTCAGCCGTTCCGCTGCGGCCGCGGATTCGGTGATTTCGGCCAGGGTGTTCTGCAGCGCGACCTTGTAGTTCACGTGCGCACCGGCGTTGTGCTCCTTGCGGGCCTTCGCGTCGAAGTCCGCATCGAACTTGGGCTGCGCCTTGAGGGACTGCTGCTGAAAAATACGCCCTGGGTTGTCGTCGACTATCACGACATGCTGGAGCTTCTCGTCGAAGATCCGAAGATCCTTGCTCGGGACGTAGATCTTCTTGCCGATGACCAAGTGGTTGCGGGTGAAGACGCCGTCGAGATGCGAGCGCGCGGGCGAGCCGTCTTTGAACTTCCAGTTCTTGATCAGATCGAGAGCCGGCAAATCCGCTTTGGCCGAGAACACGACGACGCCTTTGCAATGCGAGTCGGCCTTGAGACCCAGAATGAAGGCTTCAGCGCCGGGGGTGAACTTAACGTAGCCAGGGCTCTTGAGAACGCCGGCAGTGTCCTGGATAAGGCCAGTCAGATCGAAGTTTCCGGATTCGCCGGATTTATACCATTGTTGAAGTAGGGTTTCGTCCATGTCGAGGGCCGCGACGAAGTCACCGGGCGCCGTGAACTGGACAGGCTTCCAGCCGCTCTCAGCCACGCCGCTCTT
>JAYVOO010000017.1:0-2865 GCA_043757905.1 Oligoflexia bacterium | reverse complement strand
CCGTAGGCGTCGGCGGGCGACGAAGGCATGACGATCTTCCAGCCCGGAATATGGGTCATGGTCGCATCGAACGAATGCGAGTGATAAATCGAGCCGCGGATGCCGCTCCCAACCGGAGTCATGACCGTCATCGGCATGTTCCAGTCGCCATGCGAAGCCCAACTCTGCATTCCGGCAAGTTTCAGCAGATCGATCGTGTTGTAGATGTAATCGCAGAACTGCACTTCGGCCACGCAGCGCTGGCCAGCGAACGCCAGGCCCATCGCCGCGCCGATGATCCCGCGTTCGTCGAGCGGCGAGTTCCAGGTCGTCTTCAAACCTTGCGTGACCGTGAAAACGCCGCCCAGCGGTTGGCCCACGTCTTCGCCGAAGATATCCGTGATGCCGAGGTTCTCTTCACCGTAGTGAAGGGCCATGCGAATGGCCTGTGCCATATTTGCCATTACCAGTACCTGCCCTTCTGATCCGCGTAAGTGAAATCGTAGATGGTCGAGGCGTCGGGCAGGGGCTCTTGTTTCACCCTCTGTGAAATCTCGAGCATCTCGGCGTTGTACTTCTCACGGAGCTCGTCCATCTGTTTGCGCTTCAAGACGCCCGCCGCTTCGAGCTGGGCCTCAAAGCGCGTGAGGCAGTCGACCTCCTCGGGAACGAAGTTGCAGCCCGAAGCCGAGCTATGTCCGTAGAGACGGGAAACCGAGGCCTCGAGGAGCACCGGCTTGCGCTCCTTGCGGATATAATCCATCGCTTCCTTGAGACCGAACCAGGAGGACTCGACGTCGTTGCCGTCGATGTTCATCGTCTTCATTCCAAAGGCCTTGCCGCGGTCCGAGATCTTCGTCTCGCCGTGCTGCGTGCCGTACGGAGTGGAGATGCCCCAGCGGTTATTGGTCACGATGATCAGCATCGGAAGCTCGTTGCCCGGGCGGCTCGCCCAGACCAGGCAAGACGCGAAATCGCCTTCGGCCGTTCCGGCGTCGCCGCCGTTGACGATCGTGATGGAGTCGCCGCCAGCCCGGCGTTGGGCGATGCCCGTGCCGATCGCGGTCTGGTACTGCGTCTCGATAGTGGACGTGATCGGCGGAATATTCCACGCGCGACGCGAGAAATGATTGCCGAAGTTGCGGCCGCCCGAAAATGGATCAGTGGCGACGTTCTTCATCTGGCGAATCGGGTCGAGCGGCTCCATGCCCATCGCGGTCAGGATCGCGCCCGAGCGGTAGTGGAGGTGCAGGAAGTCGTATCCAACTCCCTGGCCCTTCTTGACTTGCAAGCCCAGTGGGACGTTGAACGCCTCTTCGCCCGGGCCGCCGATCCAGAAATAGCCATCCGACTGCTTGTACATGCGAATCAGGCGCTCTTCCAAGACGCGTGACTTGACCATGACGTCATGGATCTGGATTAAGGTCTTCTGATCCAGGCGAAATTTCGTTTGCTTCCCAGCTGAAACGCCTTGGGAAGACGCAGGGGAAGAATTCATGGATCGCTCGGGCGCCAGCGGGCCGCTCGGGCGCGCTTTTAGGCTCTTGGTGCCATTGAGACTCTTGACGTTGGCTTTCATGATTCGGTCATAACCGAAAGCGTTAGGATCCTCAAGGCGGGAAGCTGAGCCCGGTCAGTTCGTGAGCTTGCGCTGCTTCTCAAAAGACGTTATCCCGGGAGGACTGGACAAAAACAACCCATGGCCACCGACTCAACCAATACAACATCCCACACGGCGCCATCGAACTGGTTTCGCGGCTTCATCCAGGGCAAGACGCGGATCGCGCTCGCTTGGGCATTCGTGGCGCTCCTGATCTTCTGTGCGCGCGCGCTTCCGCAGTGGCCCGGCATCGCACTTTGCTTCGTGGGCGCAACGCTTCGTTACTGGGCCAGCGGCTACTTACGCAAGGATTCGCGGCCGGCGGTGGGCGGCCCCTACGCGTTCGTACGCAACCCGCTCTACCTGGGCACCTACCTCATGGCGCTTGGCACCGCGCTCGCGATCGAAAACTTTTGGCTTCTCGGGGTCGCGACCGTTCTGTTCGCCGTGATCTACCACTTCATCATCCTAGACGAAGAGAACAAGCTGCACCGGATCTTCGGCGCGCCCTACGCGCGCTACATCCAGCTCTCCGCGCGTTTCTTCCCGCGTCCGCTTCCGCTTTTCTGGCCTCTAGCCTGGCGCGCCCACCAGCAAGCGCTCCTAGAAGTGAATCCGGAACCCACCCACCACCGCTTCTCGCGCGAGCTTGCCGCGAAGAACAAAGCGTTCGAGGCGTACGTCTCCTTCTTCGGCCTGATCGGCTTCGTCGCGATCGTTGCGATGGGTTGGCGGCACCTGGGCTATTGACTGACCCGCCTCCTGTCAAACTCAACTCCTGATCCAAATACCTCCACTGCGAAGCGCGCATTATGCGCCGGGCAAGCATGCCTCAGATTTTCGAATTGGCTCGAGCCTCCCAGCGCATACGGTTTCGGATAATGATCGAACTGAAGCTTGAACCGCGAGGTGCAGCGCTCCTTTGTAGTCGGATTCCTCCATTCACATCGCCCCAGTGATCGCCGCCAGATCGCACGCTTTGTTTCGATGGAGATAAAACGTGAGCCCGACCGAGGCTTTGCAGTAACGCAGAGCTTCGCGGACACCGCAGTCGGCTTCTGAACTTGCTTCGGTTCCGGGAGCGCATTCAGCGGATCGTGCTTCTGCAAATGCCGCTCGAGTAGCCGCTCTAAGACCTGGGAGACGGGCATCTTGCCGCTGAGTTCTTCAAATCGCCGGAGAAACGTCTGGAGCTCGGGCGTGAGCTGACGGATCTTCTCTCTGGGTAATGGGTTCTCGGACTTGGAGAGAAGCAGGATCTCGACTTCCCTTAAGCTCTTGTTGCT
>JAYVOO010000016.1:0-2868 GCA_043757905.1 Oligoflexia bacterium | reverse complement strand
TCCCAAGCGGAAACTTCGGATCTTCATCCTGGAGGAGAATGCGGGCCATCTGTTCAAAACGCCCTTGCGCTCCGGCGCCCTGATGAAGAAAGGTCCTGACTTCGGGCGCGCGCGGATCGTTATTGTCCATGTATGCCGCTCTTCGCAGGATGTAGGCTTCGATCGCATCGGCCTTCTCCTCGGTCGTCGACGCGGCCGCGAGCCTTGGCTCGAGCTCCTTGCGGATCGACTCGGGCACGGAGGCAATCCAGCTCGTCTGATCCGCTTCCGCCGGCGGCCCGGCGCCTTCGGACGGGTTAACGAGCTTCCTTAACTTGTAGCTGAAGCGCGTTCCCATCTCGGGCTGTCCCTCGAACTGGAGGATCGTCGTTCCGAGAGTCCCCTCTTTCACTACAAAGTTCTTCAGCTCTGAGGACTCCGCACGGATGCTCGCGGGGTCCACGCCGTATCCCTCGCGCGTTACCAGAACCATCTTGCCAGCCTTCAAATCCGATTTCTGAACGGTTCCCACGACTGTGAAAGGCACCGTGCCTTCAGTCTGATCGAAAGCCCGATCCTTCGGAACGGCCGAAAAAAGTTGCGTCTTGGCCGACCAGGCCTGAGTCAGCGGATCGAACTGATCGTAGAACTGCTCTGAGAAATTCGCGCCATCGCGGGGATAAACGCGGAAATAGACCCGTTTGTCATCGCCCGGAAGCATATCGGCCAAGTCTTCAGTCTTAAGTGTATGATCCGTCCCCGCTGATTTCGACTTGTCCTGCGGCGTCTTCCACGAACTGATCTCTTCTTCAGCTTTTTTCAGCTCGGGGTCCTTTGAGATCTGGTTAAGTAGCTCCCTCTTCTCTCCAGATTTTCTCGCCTGAATTCCAGCCTCTAGCGCTTCAAGAGCCTTGGGTACTTGGGCCTTCGTGAGCTTTGGCGTCTTCGACACGTCGCCGGCGGGCCGCTGTGACCTCGCAAGCTCACTAGCGTCCAGAGAGTCCAGGCCCCGGGGAGAACCCGAGAGCTCATCCAGAGTGGAGAGATTCTTGAAGGTGGTCGAATCCTCAGCGGTCCCGGTTCCCGTATCCCTCTCGTCGGCTGCCTGAACGATCAAGCTGGATACCGCTTTCAGGTCCGCGAGCGGGTCCACATTGGGCTTCGGGGCTTGGTCCTGCTTCAACTGAAGCATGTGTTGGGCCAATTTCAGATTCGTCTCTGCATCCGGATAAGTCTTCTCATGAGTAAGCGCCTTAAAGGCGAGCGCAGACTGATAGTTTCGGACCGCGGTAGCCGGCTGACCCAGCTTCAAGTATGTGTTGGCCAGATTGTAGTGCAGCTTCGATTCGAAATCCCACTGATTCACTGCGAACAACGAAGTGTCTCCGGGGGTGATGGCTTTGTCTTTTCCTGCCTTGTAGATCAGACTCTTGACACGTTCGAAATGTTCCTTAGCTTTTTCCAGCTGATTGGCTTTGTAATAGGCGGTGCCGAGATTGTAGTGTCCCAGGGGCTCATCGGGATGCTTCCTGACGTATTCCTCGAAGGCACTCGCGGCTTCCTGATATTTTCCCGCTGCATACGCGGCCTGACCCTTCTTCACCAAAGAATCTTGGAACCAGGATTTCATTCCGCCAGCGGCCGTACCAAACAGATTCGCGAGCGCACCCTTACCGGCCTGATCACAGGCCTCGGTCGCAAGTTCCGCAGAACGGGCGTTTCCGGAAAAGACCATCAGTGCGAGCGCGATCATTCGCGTGAAATTTTTGTAAGTCATATGGATCATTGGATAGAAATTGCAATCGCCCCGCGGGAAGCCCTCAGCTTGAGAAATGGAGGCTAGCTGGGATATTCATAATATTTTACATGTTTAAAGCGATCGCTCCTACATTCATTTGCGCTGGGTCAGCGCTTACCCCAGTCCACGCAGACACATGCCCGGGGCAAAACCCGGTTTCCGGTTCTACGTCGACGTTTGCTTAGTTAAAGCGCTTCGGAAACTGCGGACGCAGCTTCTGCATGACCGCTTTCGACGGCTTGGGGCCGACGGCGAGGATGCTGCGGCGGCCGTCCTTCAGGAGCTTGCGCATGAGGCGGCGGAGATCCTCGGGGGTCACGGCGTCGATACGCGCACAGACCTCTTCGACCTCGATGTACTCCTTCATGAAGATCTCGTTGTTTGCGATACTCGACATGCGCGACTCGACGCTGTCGGCGGAGAGTAGGATCGTGCCCTTCAAGTTGTCCTTGGCGATCTGGATTTCCTCGGCAGAGAGGCAGTCCTTGCGGAGGCGCTCGACGCACTCCTCGATGAGTTTCATGCAGAGGTTCAGCTGCCCCATGCTGGTCGCGGCGTAGACCGAGAAGATCCCGGAGTCGCGGAACGGCGAAAGGCTCGAGTAAACGGAGTAAGCCAGGCCGTGCTTCTCACGGATCTCCTGGAAGAGCGTCGAGCTCATGCCGCCACCTAGGTGGATATTCAGGAGCGCCGCCGCGTAACGGTCGCGCGAGCCGTACGCGGGTGCTTCGATCCCCCAAAGCAGGTGCACTTGCTCGTTAGGCCGCTTGACCCACCAGCAGCCTTCCTTCAGTCGCGGCGCGGGCTCAAAGCCCAGCTCCTTGCGCGTAGCCTGGCGCGTACGGCCCGGCCAATCCTTGCGGGCAAGCGGCTTCATCATCTTCTTCAGCGCCTCATGCGAGATGTCACCGGCGACGGATACAATGAGCTGCTCGGGCCGGTAATGCTTGCGGAAATACCGAAGCACGTCGCCCCGCTTGGTGCGGCGAACGCTGTTGACCGTGCCCAGGATGGGCCGGCCGAGCCCGTGGCCGCCGTATCCCAGCTCGTAGAAGATGTCGTAAGCAACCTCCTCGGGAGAGTCGTCCACC
>JAYVOO010000015.1:0-2875 GCA_043757905.1 Oligoflexia bacterium | reverse complement strand
CCAGTTGCCATAGGCCCTAAGCTCCTCGATCCGGAAACCCGAGACGGTCCGCTGCAGGTTCTTGATCTGCGATTCCACCAGGGAGGGTAGATCGACTATTGGGGTATTCATGCGACCGTCCGTTCTTTCGAGGTGAGGGAGGGTGCGAGCGTGATTCCCGTCCGGTCGTCCCGGCGCGCCCAAAGCGAGTCGATTTGGGCCGCCACCCGAGGATCGGGGTTCAGTCGGGCCTTGTCCTTGAAGACCGCCACCAGATCAACGGTGAAGTTCCGTTTGGTGACGCCGGCCTGGAAGCATTCGAAGCCGAACTTATAGGCCATGTCGTTGACCTTGTTGTCGGTGCGCGCTGGCGCGATTCCGACATCCGCGCCGAGCGCCGTCATGCACCGCAGGCCGCAGCCGATCAGAATCTCGCCGAAGGAGATGCGGCTTGCGGTTTTTCGCCAAGCGGGCGCGACGGTCAGAAACTCCATCGACATCGCGAGCTTCGCGCCACGTTCCCTCATATGATCGAAAAATTCGGGTGGGTAAAAGCGAAAATAGCGGTGGGCGCGCGCGGCTTCCCGCTCCAGCGGGAAGACTGAGTACAAGTGGGCGCCCACGAGCTCGTCGCCGCAGTGGATGGCCGCGACCAGGTCCTGCCGGAGGAAGTCGTCGGTGACGAAGCTCTCCGGGGTGCCCGCGTCCGCGTAAATTTTCTCCCAGAACTCCCGCCAGTACTGGAAGACGCGGTCATGCGCTAGGCCATGGGCGGCGTCACTCCGCCAGGGCAGGGGCTTGCCCGGCATGAGGGTGTATGTCAGGCTTTCGATGGATCGTAACAGCGGGATCACGTTTGTCATCGGATATTGTCTCCCTGGAGATTATCGGAATTTGTTTCGTAATCTGAAGCGACTATGAAAATAAAAGTTGTTTGTAATTCGCCGCCCTGAGGGGTAATGACCTGATCACTCGAGGTGATCGTGCAACTAGATGAGCGTTCCGCCGAGGCTTTCGAACAGGCCCCGGCCGCACTGGGTGTTTTCGTAGCGGACGGTTCCCTGAAGGCGATGAATTCGCGGCTGCGGGCGCTCTTCGGAACTGGCTACTCAGGTGAGCCAACACCGCCGTCGGTCGCGGAAGCCTTTCACTTAGTCGACGACTGGAGGGAGTTCCTCCGGATGGCCTCCGAAACCCTGGGCCGGCACACCCAGATCGCGCGCCTGAAAGCCCGGAACGGCGCGCCCTTTTCCGCTCGACTGTGCAGCGTCCGCTTCTTTCCCGTCAGCGAGGGTAAGGATCCGCTCTGGCTGCTTGCGGTGGAGGAAGTCCTGAGCGCGGAGGTCGCGTCGGAGGAGGACTTGATTCGCGAGATCGAGCTTCTGGCATTGGTCCACGATCTTCGCAACCCGCTGCTCGCGGCCCGTATCTCGATGGAGCTTTTCCTCAAGCAGGGCCACGACGCGAACTCATTGCGTGCGATCCAATGCATCGACCACGCCGTACGCATGGTCCAGGAGCTCCTGGACCTGGCCCGCTCAACGGCGAAACAGCGCACGCACGCGCATGGAAAGCTGGAGCTCTGCGAGCTCGCCGCCCTCGTTCGCGAAGGTTTGGAGGGCAGCATGGGCGCCGAAGGCCAGATCACGATGCAGGCCGAGCCGCTCCGTGGCTGGTGGAATCCGGGGGACGTTCGGAGGATCGTCGGCAATCTGCTCGAGAATGCGCTCAAGCATGGCAGCCCGGGCGGCGCGATCCTGATTCGCGTCGAACAGTTGGACCGCTTTGCCCGGCTCTCGGTCGAAAATCGGGGGCGGGCGCTGACCGAAAAGGAACGGCTTCGCCTTTTCAGCCGCTTCGAGCGCGGCGCGGAACCCGAGCGCGCCGCGCTTCCGGGCTGGGGCCTGGGACTCGCCATCGTCCGCCACCTCGCGGAAACACATGGCGGCTGGGTTGAGGTGTCGAGCCCGGACGGGCAGGGCAATCGCTTCTCCGTATTGCTTCCCTTGGCTGCCGATTGAGTCGCTCTGTCCTCACGGTGTCGCATTTGACCCCGGGTCAACCTGTCTCCGCCAACATTTTGGCCGCTGAAAAGAAAGGGGAATGGACCGTCAGCTGCTCGGCACCGCGTGTGCTTTAGATCACTGCATGCATACGCAAGCGGGCATGATGCCCGTGAACGAGATGCTCGAGGCACGGAAGCCATGAAACAGGATAAGCTCGAGAACAGTCTGGATGGGATTCGCCAACTCCTCTCTCAAGTCCACGGTGAAGTCACCGCCCTAGAGTCCAGTTACTCCGAGATACTCCTGGTTCTCCGTGCGTTCGAGGGCCAGGCCAATCTGGATGACCTGACGGGACTTCTCCGTCGCAGGTCCTTCTTCCAGAAGTGGGAAGCCCTTCTCAAGGAATGCCACCGAGTCAATGACGACTGCGGTGTCATCATGATCGACATCGATCATTTCAAGTCGGTGAACGATACTCACGGACATCCGACAGGAGACGAGGTGATCAAGCGGATCGCATCGTTGCTCAAGCAGTACGAATCCCCCAACTGCATCATCAGTAGACTCGGGGGAGAGGAGTTTGCCATCGCGATCAAGGGCAGTGACGCCCATGTGCTCGGCATCGCCGAGTTCATCCGCCGCGGAGCGGAAAGATTGCACGGACCGGTCGTAGGACCGGATGGCCAACCCTCCAGTCAAGTGGAGTGGAAGTGCACGTTGAGCGCAGGCATGGCGTCAGCCCGCAAAGTTGGTTACGACGCTTCTCGTCTCCTGAAGGCCGCGGATGAAGCTCTGTACAAAGCCAAGGCGAAGGGCCGCAACCAAGTGAGCGCGGCATAAGCTGGTCGGGGTCTGCTGTGGATACTCTCGCTGGGGATCCAATTCTTTAA
>JAYVOO010000014.1:0-2877 GCA_043757905.1 Oligoflexia bacterium | reverse complement strand
GCAAGGTCGTGCCATCGCTCGGCAACATCGCGCTCACGGCCTACGTCTTCTTCATCAGCCAAGCAATCCTTCAGCAGAGGCTCCTGAACTTCGAGGCGCTATTCTCGCGCTTTCTCGTCCTGCTCGGCGTCTCACTCATCCTCGCCGCGGTGTACTCGCTTTTGGTCGCGTGGATCCAGGACGCGCCCGAGCTCTTCTTCCTGAATTCCTTCATCACTTCTTTTCTGATCGTCACGCTCCTCGATCCGATCCGGACGGCCGTGAGTTATCTCACGCGACGGCTCCTAAGCCAGAAGCATCTGCGGCTCGAGACGACCCTGCGCGAGGCCCAGCGTCGGCTCGCCGGCATCCTTGACCAGTCGACGCTCTTTCAAGCCGTGCTTCTGACGGTCGATCAGGCGCTGCAGCCCAACTGGGCCGCACTCTTCATCCTGAGCGCGGACGGCGCACGTTACCGGCGAGTCCGCTCGCTCGGACGCCCGCCCGAGATCGAGCTGCTGACGGAAGTTCTCGCCAACCACAACCCGCTGCTCGAATACTGCGAGCGCCAGAAGCGGAAGGGCGAGCTACCGATTCTGCTCGACCAGGTCATCTTGAACGAGATCGACCGATCCGCGAGCCGCCAGCAGCGCAAACACCTCGAAGGCCTGCTGGAGTCGCTGAAGGCGCTCGGTGCGAACCTTGTGATTCCCCTCATGGATGACGCCGGAAGAACTCTGGGCTTCGTCACGCTCTTTGTTCCTGAGCCGCCCGAGCCTTGGGGTTCGAACTGGGGGCTCCTCGGCGTGATGTATCCTTATTTTGAGCAGGCCGCGCAGACGCTCAAGAGTATGGACGTCTTCGTGAAGAGCCGCGAAAAGGATCGTCTCGCCGCGCTCGGCGAAATGGCCGCGGGCCTGGCGCACGAGATCCGGAACCCCCTTGGCGCGATCAAAGGCGCGGCGCAGTTCCTGGACCCGTCGTCGGATCGGCCCGAAAGCCGCTTTCTCCGCGTAATCATCGAGGAGACCGATCGGTTGAACCGAGTCGTGACGCAGTTTCTGGATTATTCGAAGCCTCCGACGACCGACTTCAAGTTCGTCGACCTGGGAGAGCTCGCGGAGAAGACCGTCGAGCTGATGCGCACCTCGGTGGACGCGAGCGGCAAACCGATCCTCAAGGCCGAGCTCGCGTTTCGTCCCCCTCGGAAGGCTGTGCGTGTGCGCGCGGCCCCCGAGCAGATTCAGCAGGTTCTGATCAACCTGATTCAGAACAGCTTGAAAGCCGTGGAAGGCAAGGCCGACGGCCGTGTCCGCATCCACCTCGAAGGGCAGTCGCAGGGCTCGCTCTCCGAAGTGGCGCTCGTGGTCGAGGACAATGGCCAGGGCATTCGAAAGGAGAATATGGAAAAACTCTTTATCCCATTTTTCACGACCTCGCCCAGCGGCACGGGCCTGGGCCTGCCGATCTCGCAGAAGATCATCGAAGCCCATTTGGGCCGGATCGAGGTGAGCTCTGAAGAAGGCAGATTCAGCCGATTTTCCGTGATACTACCCCTTCAGGCGGAGGCTTCGGAAACGGCATGAGCGTCAATTTAGTCGAGCAGGCAGCCGTCGAGGCCTTGAAGGGGCGAGTTCTGGTCGTCGACGACGAACGGAACATCACGCTCGTCATTGAGGCGATGCTCTCAAAGGCGGGCTACGAAGTGATCGCGTTCAACCAGAGCGCCGACGCGCTCAAGGAGCTAGGCTCGGACGACGAGTTCGACCTCGTGATCACCGATCTTTACATGCCCGGTCCGAGCGGCATGGAAATTCTCGAGTTCTGCCGCACGAACCACCCGCAGCTTCCGGTTGTCATCATCACGGCTTTCGGCACGGTCGAGGCCGCGGTCTCCGCGCTCAAGCGCGGGTCTTTTGATTTCATCACCAAGCCCTTCGAGCAGGCGGATCTGTTGAACACGGTTCAGAAAGCCGTGCAGACCTACCGGCAGAGCCAAAAGGAGCCGGGCTCGGAGGCTTCGTCCACAGCCGGAATTTCCTCCATCATCGGCGCAAGCGCGGAGATGCAGGAGATCTTCCGCATGATCAGCAAGATCGCCGACTCCCCTTCGACGGTGCTCGTGCGCGGCGAAAGCGGTACCGGCAAGGAGCTGGTCGCCTTCGAGATCCACCGCAACTCGAGCCGCGTAGACAAACCGTTCATCAAGATCAACTGCGCGGCGATTCCAGCTACCCTCATCGAGAGCGAGCTATTCGGTTATGAAAAGGGCGCTTTTACAGGCGCCGTCGGTTCCAAGCCCGGGCGTTTCGAGCTTGCGCACGAGGGTACGCTCTTCCTCGACGAAGTGGCCGAGATGCCGCTCGAGATGCAGGCCAAGCTTCTTCGCGCGATTCAAGAGCAGGAGTTCGAGCGAGTGGGCGGGATCCATACAGTGCACGTCGATGTCCGGTTGATCGCCGCGACGAACAAGGATCTCGGCGCCGAGGTGAAGAGCGGGAAGTTCCGCGAGGATCTTTTCTACCGACTGAATGTCGTTCCGATCGAACTGCCGCCGCTTCGCAAGCGCCGCGACGACATCGACCTGCTCGTGAAGTTCTTCCTCACGCAGTTCAACGCAAAGCTCAAGAAAGGCATCACTTCGATCAGCCCCGAAGCGATGGCGATCCTCCGCGCGCATTCCTGGCCAGGCAACATCCGCCAGCTCGAAAACGTGCTCGAGCGCATGATTCTGATGTGCGACGGCAATCGCCTCGGCGCATCCGACGTGCCCGAGGAGATCGGTGGCCGACCCGAAGTCGTCGAGGGCGGCAGCGCGAGCTTCAAGGAGATCATCCGCCAACAGACGCAGACGCTCGAGCGCGACCTCATGAGCCGCGCGCTGGAGGAGACCGGCGG
>JAYVOO010000013.1:0-2879 GCA_043757905.1 Oligoflexia bacterium | reverse complement strand
CTTCACGCCGACCGTGCCCGGAAAGTACCGCTATTACTGCCCGGTCAACGGCATGGAAGGCACGCTCATCGTGAAGGAGCTCTCGAGCGCGGCTTTGGTCACGAGTCACAACAATGAATAAGCATGAACAGGCAGGCTTTCAGTGCCTGCCGAGATTATAAGGTACATCATCCATGGGCGTCTTCAGCGATTCAGTCGCAACTTTCCTTGAGCCGATCGCGGAGTATCTCGCCGACGAGAGCATCTCGGAAATCCTGATCAACGGGCCATCCGAGATCTTCGTCGAGCGCAAGGGCTTGCTCGAGCGCGTGCAGGCCAAGTTCCGCGACGAACAGGCGTTGCAGGCCGCCGTGCGGAACATCGCACAGTTCGTGGGCCGCCGGATCGACGATAAGCACCCGACTTTGGATGCCCGACTCCCTGACGGGAGTCGCGTAGCCGCGGTCTTACCGCCTTGCTCGCGCAAAGGCACGACCCTATCCATCCGTAAATTCTCGTCAGGCACGCCGACATTCGTAGATTTCATCAACCGCGGCTCGATCTCGAAGACCGCAGCCCAATTCCTCGACGTCTGCGTCTATCTCGCCAAGAACGTGCTGATTTCGGGCGGCACGGGCTCCGGCAAGACGAGTCTTCTGAACGTCCTGGGCGGGAGAATCCCAGGGACCCAGCGCCTGATCATCATCGAAGATTCCACCGAGCTCAAGATCCACACCGATCACGTGGTCTTTTTTGAAACTCGTAATGCCGACGAGAGCGGCGAGGGCGAAGTCACGATCCGCGACCTTCTCAAGGCTTCCCTCCGACTCAGGCCCGATCGCATCGTTGTCGGCGAAGTCCGGGGACCCGAGGCGCTCGACCTGATCACGGCCATGAACACGGGCCACGGCGGCTCGATGGGAACGACTCACGCCAACAGCGCTTACGACGGGCTCGTCCGCCTGGAGACGCTTGCGATGATGGGCGACAACAACGTGCCCGCGCAGGCATTGCGGCGTCAGATCACCTCGGCCATCCAGATCATCTGCCAGATCAAGCGCATGAGCGACGGCACGAGAAAGATCGTGAACATCGCGGAAGTGAACCCCGAGCTCGATGCGATCGGTCGCTACCAGCTGAACGACATCTTCAAGTTCGTCCAGCGCGGGCGGGCGAAGGACGGCAAGATCATCGGCGAGTTCATCGCGACGGGCTACATCCCTTCGTTCATGCACGAGATCGAGATCAACCGGCTGCCCTACCTGCGCGACAATTTCAAGGCGCCGGAGTGGTATACGCCCGCCGTCGCCAAGGCGAGTTGACTACTTCTTGATCTCCACGAGCTCGAATTCGAAGACGAGCGTCGAATCAGGCGAGAAGCGGCCGGGAAGCCCGCGCGCGGCTTGTGAGTCTCCGATCGCACCGTAGGTTTCGACAGCTTCACTGGAGTCGGAGGACGCCGTAGCCAAGTTCACGCCGGTCAGCGCGGGAGCGCCCGGAACTGCCGGAATAAAAGGAGCAGGGCGAGTCATGAGGAAAGGCGCCACGCCACCCGCCAGTTGGAGGTCTTCGCTAGGGTTGGATTGAAATCCGCGATCGGCATTCCTGAAGATCTACCATAAGACTCCCGGCCATGCGATCCTGGAAGGCGTGAAATCACCCCGCTCGGAGCTCGTCTTTTTGCTCACGCTCGCCGCTATGCAGTTCACGAACATCGTCGACTTCATGATCGTAATGCCGCTAGGCCCACAGCTGATGCGGCTCTTCGGAATCGGACCGGGGGAGTTCAGCACCGTGGTCGCGGCCTATACGATCGCGGCCGGGATCACAGGATTCGGAAGCGCATTCTTTCTGGACCGGTTCGATCGCAAACGCGCGCTGGTGCTGATCTACATCGGCTTCATCATCGGGACGTTCTCCTGCGCCTTCGCCCCGAGCTATCCGGCGCTCGTGGCCGCGCGCTCGCTGACCGGAGCGTTTGGCGGGATCATTGGTTCGCTGATCACGTCGATCGTGGGCGACGCCGTGCCGATCTCGCGCCGAGGCTTCGCGATGGGCATCGTGATGACCTCGTTCTCGATGGCCTCGGTCTTGGGCGTGCCCTTGGGGCTTTTCATCGCGAATCTCTGGGGCTGGCATGCGCCGTTTATTTTCCTGGGTGGCTTCGGGATCCTGGTCCTAGGGCTCGGCCTTCGCTTCATTCCGAAGCTGCGCAGCCACATCGTCTCCGGCCCGCGGAGCGAAAGCGTCTTCGCGATCCTTCCCGAGATCCTGCGCAACTCGAGCCAGCGGTGGGCGCTCTGCCTGGGCGCGGTGCTGATGTTCGGGCATTTCTCCGTCGTCGTGTTCTTGAGCCCCTCGATGGTGGCCAACGTGGGCTTCACGGACAAGGACCTGACGTACATCTATTTATTCGGCGGACTGGCGACGATCGTGTCGGCGCCTTGGATCGGGAAGCTCTCGGACCGACTGGGGGCTTTGCGCGTTTTTCGCGGCGCGATCCTCGTGGCCGTGGCTCCGATCCTCATCGTCACCCATCTGGGCAAAACACCGCTCTACCTCGCGCTATTGGTGACCAGCTGGTTTTTCGTCATGAGCACCGCGCGCATGATCCCGATGACCGCGATGGTGACCGGTACCGTCGAACCTCGGCGCCGCGGCGGGTTCATGAGCATCTATTCTTCCGTCCAGCAGCTCTTCATCGGCGCCGCTACCACCTGCGCGGGGCTGATCGTGGCGCGCGGCCCGGGCGGCGAGCTTCTTCACTATGATCTCGCGGGATATCTGTCGGTCGTGACCAGCCTGGCCTGCCTCTGGATCGCAACACGGGTCGCGCGCGTCGCCACGCCCGTGAAGGCCGCGTATCTGGCGCTGGCGGAGGGGTGACCAGGCCGGCTTTC
>JAYVOO010000012.1:0-10697 GCA_043757905.1 Oligoflexia bacterium | reverse complement strand
CGAGAACAAGAAGTTCCCGGGCTGCGGCAAGCCCGGCGAGTCGCTCCGTTGGTTTGGCTACACCTACAACGAATCCGGCAAGTCGAATTACAAAGTCGAGAGCCGAAACTTCGTGATCGACGGCAAGAATCAGGTCTGCAACAAGAACACCAACACGATGAGCCAGAGCCAGTAATCCAATACTAGTCGCAGGTTGACGCTAGCGTTCCAACCAGGTGGAGTTCGTGAGCGAGGTCAGAACGTGGTCGCGCCAGCGGCCCGCGATCAAAAGATACTCACGCGCTATTCCCAGCTTCTCAAAGCCGAGCCGCTCGAGGACCGCGCCGCTTCGGTGGTTGTCCGTCAAATAGCCCGCCTCGATCCGATGCAGATTCAGTGTGCCGAACGCGTACGTGATTCCGACCCGGAGTGCTTCGGTCATAAGGCCTTTGCCGATGTAATTGTGGCCCAGGGCATAGCCCAGCTTACAAGCCTGGAACGGACCTCGCGAGATGAGTGTGAGACCCAGCGAGCCCAAGATCGTCTCGGGCCGCGCCGGTTCAAAGAGAAAGAATCGCACGCTCTGATCGGCCTGGAATTCCTCATTCGACGAGCGGATGCGCTTGCGCCAGAAGTCCTCGGTATAGAAATC
The DNA here is from genome assembly GCA_043757905.1 of Oligoflexia bacterium. GTDB lineage: Bacteria > Bdellovibrionota > UBA1018 > UBA1018 > UBA1018 > JAYVOO01. Next base: position 10,066 of record JAYVOO010000012.1, on the reverse strand, counting down.
GGGCGGAATACGCGGCGAGGAGGGCAGAAGATGCTCTTCGTTCACGCGGTAAAAGCGCGCGGCCTCATGGGCTTCGCGCTCTTCAAGCATCCGGAGAGCGAGGCGAGCGGTCATGAGAAGAGGCGGCTTTCTTGCGAGCTCCATGTACTTTCATTACACCGGACGGCCGCTTGATGTAAACTCCGAGACATGAAGAGCCGCCGCGCCTACATCTGGAGCGTCCTGATCGTGCTGCTGCTCTCGATCCAGTCGCTCAAGTCTTTGCCGTGGGGGCCACACTGGGGCCTGGACTTCCAGAACCTGCACGCGTTCCACCACGGCTGCCACTCGCCCCTAGATCCCTACGTCCGCAGCGGCCGCATGTGCGGCGACGAAATGGGGCGCGATCTCTATTATCCTCCCGTCATGTACTGGAGTTTTTTCTGGGTACGCGCTCTTCCGTTCGCACCGGCCTACTGGATGTGGGCGGCGTTCATGGCGTTTTCGCTCGGCTTCGCGTTCCACTCATTCGCGCGGCCCTCGCGCCGAACGCCATGGCTCTGGGTGATCGCGGCACTGATGCTCCCGCAGTATCCGACAGTCTTCGCGTTTGAACGCGGCAACAACGATCTCTGGGTCGTCTGCCTCTGGACGCTCGCGTTCCGTTCCTATCTCCAAGGACGGGACCTGGGCGCGGGAGCCTGGACCGCGCTTGCCGCGGCCGCGAAAGTCTACCCTGCGTTCGCGGCGCTAGTCATCCTGCCCGGCAGCCTACGCCGCCACGGCGAGAGCGGAAGGACACGACTCGTGGCAGGCTTCATGCTCGCCACCGTCGTGGCGGTCGTTGCCACTCTCCCAGGAACGATGAGCTACCTACTCACCGCGCTACCGCACTTCTCGCAGGTCCGGAACGCGCCAGGCCTCGCCAATCACGCGGTCATCCCGTTCTTCGCGCGTGATCGCGAGTGGATCGGCTATCTGATCGCTGCGACTCCGCTCGCGCTTTGGATCGCTCTCAGCATCCGTACCCTCAGACGCGACCCCGCGCTCGTCTTCGCTGGCGCGCTCGCATGCACGACCTATTTCTCGGGTGTGAGCGAGGACTACAATCTTGTGACCATCTATCCTCTGCTCTGCCTCCTCGCTGCGCGCGCGCTTCGCGAACCCGAGAATCTGAGCTTCTACAAGCCGCTCTCGTTCCTGGGATTTCTCTCCGTGATGGGGCATCGGCAGATCTTCGTCGGGACTTCCGTTTTCTTTCAACTCGCGTGGCTCAGTCTGGTGGCGGGCGCCTCACTCAAGAGGACTGCATAAAAGGCGGTCCCTGAGACGCGTTGCGTGACAACGAACTCCCTCCCTATGCTTGACAATGGCCGCCCCGGACCGCTATTTCTGCAGCTTGTTTCTTCCACCCAAGCCTATGGCAAACCGGGAGCTAATCGCGATGCGTAACCTGTGCACTTTCTTCATTCTCACGCTGGCATTGAACGCCGCCACTTTCGCGATCAGTGCGCGCGCTCAAGCCGATGACTCGGTCACGCCTCTCACGGCCTGCGGCACGCTCAATCCCCATTCACACGTCCAGGAAATTAAGTGTCCGCTCTCCGCTTTTCAGGGTCGCAAGCCCGTCGACATTCTCTGGGTCGTCGACAATAGCGGAAGCATGTCGAGCCACCAGCAAAACCTCATCAATAACACCTCCGCGTTTATCAACCAGCTCATCGTCGGCAATGCGCCGAAATGGAAGCTTGGACTGATTTCGACCGACACGCTGAACGCGCCTTATCTGGGCTTCACGCCCACCACTCTCCTCGACTACCTCACCGTGGGCGCAGTGGCGACCTTCCAGCACGCCGTCTCGATGCTCGGCACTTCAGGTGACTCCACCGAGAAGACCTTCGACACGGTCAAGGGAGCGCTCGATACCTATCCAGGGTTTCTCAGGCCCGAGGCGAACCTCGCGGTCATCACCCTGAGTGACACAGATGACCAGAGCACGATGTCCGTGGCCGACTTCGTGACCTACATGAAGAACAAAAAAGGCGGCGACATCAAAAAGGTCGCAGGCTTCGGGATCCTGGCCGCTCCGGACATCGACATCGCCTGCTCGGGCGAATTCATGAATTTCCACGGTGGCCGCTACGAGCAATGGCTGAACGCATCCGGCGGGAAGCTGTTCTCGCTCTGCCAGGCTTCCTCTACTCTCTTTGCCGACATGATGCAGGCCGTGCTCAATACGGTCCTGAACAACCGCCTTTTCTTAGGCGTTCCGAACATCGATCCGGCCACCCTTTACGTTCTTGACTCAAAGAAGGCCCTCATTCGCGGCCCGGCATCCGCCGGCGGAGAGTGGGAATACGACGCGCTCAAGAATGAAATCGTCTTCAGCGACATCAGCAAGATCGTGGGCGACCACTTCCAGGTCATCTTCAAGCTGATTGGCCACCCTTAAAGGCGCGACGTCTGAGACTCGATTTCCTGGAATGCGCGCTTCAGGACCCGGATTTCGCATTTCAACTCACGCTCAATCTCACGCTCGAGCCGCGAGCGGTCGGTGAGGCCCGAGAATTTCCAAGCCCTGTGCACGCGGGCTTCGTCAAGCTTTCGCGCCACCGCGACGATCGAGCGCCGAATCTCTTCGGCTGCGCGCCGAAGCTGATAGAGACTGGTCTCGGATGAAACCTCGCCTTTGAGCGCCCCCGAAAGTGCCAGAAGCAGATCGAGCTGCTCGAGGTCCTTCTCCCGGTAAGCGGATTGCACCTGGTTCCAAAGACGCTTTTGCTCCGGCGTGACCTCGGGATTGAGATCGGGATGAAGGCGACGGACCAGAATGCGGTAGCGCTCTTTCAGGCGCGAGGGTTCGCTCGCGCCAGCAGATTGCGAGCCCCTCTGCTGTCGATGTTGCTGCTGTTGTTGCTGCTTTTCGTGAGAGCGCGGTGCCGTGCCCGCCGCTCCGATCCGGTCGTCGCTCTCGCGAGCGCGGGCACGGTAGCCACCTTGGCGCCTCTCGCCTCCGCGTACGAAGAACTCGGTGTAGCCGCCATTACTGTCCAGATCGTCAAAGTCGAAATCCTGGTCTTCGACTTCTTCCTCATTCCCGCCCTCGGCGCTTCCAAAGAGGTTCTCGTCGGAGTCGGGAGAGTCCTCGAAACCATCGCCGTCACCGTCACCTGAATCTGAGTCTTCGCTTTCGCCCCGCGCACCTCTCAGCGAGGCATGTAAACCGGAATAACCGCCGACCACCTCCTCGTCGTCGAATCCCATTCCGACTTCCGCGTGGATCGCGCAGCCCGAACCGAAGAACTTCGCCCAATGGTGTTTGCGGAGCTTCTCGAGAGCGCTCTCGCGTTCGCGTACGAGCGCATTGAGGGTTTCAATCTCGCCCACTTGCGCGGCGAAAAAAGAGCGGTTCCAGCGCTCGAAGGCTGGCAGATCTTGGGTGACGTGCCGCTCAAGCTCCGCGCGAAACTCCTCGAACTTCCGGCAAGCCTGCTGACAGGCGTTCAGCGCGGCGTCCAGAAGCGGCGCCTGGTCGATGACCAGGAGGTCTCTCTCGTTGCGATTCGACATCTCTCGACCATTCTCTCTCGATCGGCTCAACCCGGCAACTCGAGCTTCAGAATCTTCAGAAAGTCCCTGAACTCCGAGCGAAGCGCGATGTACTCGCTCTGCCCGAAGCCCAAACCGGTCGCGATCCGGCGGATCTCCTGGCTTTCCTGCTCGGAGATATCGTCGACCGCTGCCAAATGAAAAAGCGCACGGATGAGGTCTAACCGCTCCGTGGCCGTCGCGAGCTCGCGCACGCGCCGAAGCACCAGATGGTCGTCGGAGTCGAAGCAGGCCGCGCGGTCGAGGGCAATCGCCGCCACGGCTGCTGCCTGGTCCTCCGCGAGCTTCAAATCTTCCCGCAGGATCTTCAAGAGCCGCGTGCGTTCGCCCTCGGAGATCACGTCATCGCTATGAGCCACACGACCGAGCAAAAGCGCGAATGCAGCGAGAAGTCTCGCGCGCTCGGGTGGCAGCGTCTGGAGCACCTTTTCGATGCGTTCCAGGTTCGCCGAGTAATCGGGATCGTCGTCCCGAGAGGCCGGCCCGCGTAGCGGCTTGAGCAAATCAGATAGGAATCCCATTCGAACACCTCCATTCCTAGTTACCATCTGCGGCTAGAGCCCGCAACGGCATGGCGCCCCCGTCGGGATTGACGACACCGTCGGACTTTTGGCGTGGCACTAGACTAGACAAAGCCTGCGGATACTGGGAACATTCCTAAGCCCGCATGCATACTTTTTCCCCCACACGCCAGATAGCCCTCCTATTCTCAATTGCCGGCGCGCTGCTGCCTTCTTGCGCGGCGGTTTCCAGCAGAGCGCCGGCGACGGAATCCTTTGTTCGCGAGACCCTGAGCATGGCGGAAGCGATCGCGAGCGCCGACGCCGATACGCTCCTGGTTTTCGATACCGACAGCACGCTGATCAAGTCCGCGCAGATGCTGGGCGGCGAGGCCTGGGTCCACGAGATCATGGCGAAACGCTCCGAGAATGAAGACCCTCGCGCCGCCATTGAGCGCTTCGAGGCAGTTTACCCGATCTGGGCGAAAGTCCAGTCATCGCCCGGTTCATCCCAGCTGATCGAAAGCGGGACTCCTGCGTTGATTCGCGCCAAAACCAAACGGGTGGGCGCGAAAGCGCTCGTGCTCAGTCTCGCCATGAGCCAGTTCATGAAGGGCCGCAAGCAGCAGCTCGAATCCCTAGGCTTCCGCTTTGCCGAGAGCGCGCCCGTACCGGGTGATCTCAGGCTCGATGCTGAAGGCCGCGTTCTTTATTCCGAAGGCATCATCTTGGCGAGCTTCGGGGACAAGGGCAGCTCGCTCGTCGAATTTCTCCACCAGGCGCGCCGCTTGATTGGCTACCGTCCTAAGCGCGTGATCTTCGTCGACGACAAGCGAGAGCATGTCGAAAGCGTGCACCGGGCGCTCGAGCTGGAGGGCATCGAGCATCTCTGCTACCGGTACGGCGCGGTGGACGGGCTTTACGCGACTTACCGCCCAGAGATCGCGGCGGCCCAGCTCCAGGCGATTCAAGGCCGAAAGCCCCGGCTGCTCAGCGACCAAGAGGCGAGCCGCCTGTCCGCCCCCAAAGCTCGAATGCGCGCCCCCGCTCGGCCACGTCGACAAGCTGAACACGCAGCGCCTTAGGCGCGTTCGACCGCCTCCGCTTCGATCTCGAAATACGTGCTGCGAGCGCGAAGTGCGCTCATCGATTCAATTTCTTCGCGCCAGAGGGTGAAACAATGCTCTCCCTCAAATTCCGGATCTCCCATCGCGAGCTCGAAGTCGAGCTCATGCGGCAGCTCGTCTCCCGGCGCTACGGGCGGATACGCGGTCCAGGTCGAATAAAGGACGAGCCTCAGCCGCTCGTCCTTCGAGGTGAAAAGCCCCACCCGCCACGCGCGGCTGAGCGAAGTGCCGTCGGGATTCCTGAATCCCAGATCCACCCCGAACGAGAGATCCAAGCCCTCAGTCAGCTCCGGAAGCTTCCTCAACGCCTCGTTCAGGCTTTCTACCGCCAAGCGCTGTTCGGGCTTGGCTTCAGGCTGAGCGAGGATCCAGTCACCCAACTGAATCGCGGAGTTGACCAATTTAAAGTCGGCAGGACGGAGCCGGAAACGCATGCGAATCTCCCAGTATTATTCGGTTGTTTCACGGCCCCCGGCGGGTAATAAAGCAAATTGAATCCTAGCTACACAATCAGTTGCCCCGGCCCAATGCTCATGTTAAGCCTGCGATTCAACTATAGTTTCTTTAGATGGAGAGATGGCCGAGTGGTTGAAGGCGCACGCTTGGAAAGCGTGTGTCCCCTTAAAAGGACCGAGGGTTCGAATCCCTCTCTCTCCTCCATAAAACTAAAAAGGCAGAGCCCCTTTGGGGCCCTGCCTCTTTAGTTTTGTGGGGGGATGAGGGATTCGAAAGCTCCGAGTTCGCGCTTCGCGCGCCTCTCGCTCACGCATCGCCTCAAAACGCCTGGGGCCTGAACTGGCCCGGCCTAAATTCGTACGCACCCCCGCTTGCTTCCCCTCGGATTAAAGCTTATTCGAGAATTTCAAATGGATGAGATCCTACAACAACTCCGCGCCCAGGCACTCGAGCATTCTCTTGACGCCTGGATAGCCACCGACCCGAATGGCGCGATCATCGACTGGAACTCGCGCGCCACAGAGATCTTCGGCTGGGACCGCACCGAAGCCATCGGTCGGAATCTGGGCGAGCTGATCCTCCCGCCGCGGCACCGCCCGGCCTATACGACTGCACTAGAGAAGTTCCGGGCCACGAAAGAAATTGAGTTCATTTTCAAGCGGTTCGAGCTCAAGGGCCTGCGTCGCGACCAAAGCGAAGTCCCAATCGAAGTCCAGGTCACGCCGGTGACTGCGCGGGGCACAACCGCGCTCTACGCTTCGATCTCCGACAGCTCTCGCAGGCGTGGAGCGCTCGAGCAGGTCCGAGAGCGCGAGGAATACTACCAGCAGATCCTCAACTCGATTTCCGACCTGATCTTGGTCAAGGGCGAGAACTCACGCATACTTTGGGCGAATCGATCGTTTCTTGAGTACTACGGGATGACCAACGAGCAACTGAAAGGCATCATCGACTCGCCCTCAAGCGAACCAGATCACACCCAGCAGTACATCAAAGACGACATGCATGTATTTCGCACCGGCACGATCCTGAACATTCCGCGCGAACCAGTCACGCGCCACGACGGCGCAATCCGCTGGTTCCATACTGTGAAGAGCCCGATCTCGAATGGGGAAGGCCGCACAACCATGACCGTCGGCACCTCGCGCGACATCACCGAGCAGAAAGAGACGCAAGAGAAGCTCGAACGCAATGAGGAGCTCCTTCAGACACTCATCGACAACTCCCCTTTCGTCGTCTACGTGAAGGACCTCGAAGGCAGGCACGTGCTCGTCAACCGCGAGTTCGTGAATATGAACGACCTACTTCCGACGGACGTGATCGGCAAGACCGACGAACAGATCTTCAACACCGAGCTCGCGCGCTCCTTCCGCGAGAATGACCGCCACGTGATCGAGACCGGCACGTCCATGCAATTCGACGAAACACTTGAGATCGCCGGCACGATCCATTCCTTTTTCTCCGTAAAGTTCCCACTCAAAACGCCAGCCGGAAAGGTCTATGCAGTGTGCGGGATCTCAACGAACGTCACCGAGATGCGTAAAGCCGAGTCCACGATCGCCACGCAGCGCGCGAAGATGGTATCGGCTGCAAAGATGTCTGCGCTCGGCGAGATGGCGGGCGGCATCGCGCACGAGATCAACAACCCGCTGGCTGTCATCCATCTGCGGGCGAGCCAGATCCGGCAGATCGTCGCAAGCCAGACGATCGTTCCGAGTGAGATCAACGACGCGGCCGAGCGGATCGAGACCACCGCGATGCGGATCTCCAAGATCGTCAAGAGCTTGCGCTCCTTCTCCCGGGACGACGCGCAGGACCCGTTCCAGGTCGTCTCGCTCCAGTCCATCATCGACGACACGGTCAACCTCTGTTCCGCGCGCTTCATGAATCATCAGGTCTCGCTCGTCATGGATCCCGTTCCGCCCGGCCTCACGGTCGAGTGCCGGCCCGGTCAGATTTCCCAGGTGCTTCTCAATCTCATGAACAACGCCCACGACGCCGTCGAAAGTTTAGCTGACCGCTGGGTGCGCGTGCGCACGCTCGACGAAGGCGAGTTTCTCTCGGTCTCTGTCTCCGACAGCGGCGAAGGGATCCCTGAGCCACTTCGGGAAAAAATTATGGAGCCGTTCTTCACGACGAAAGAGATCGGCAAGGGTACGGGCCTTGGCCTGAGCATCTCGCGCGGAATCATCGAGTCCCATCACGGCCAGCTGGGGGTCGATCCAGAAGGCGAAAACACCTGCTTTTTCTTCCGAGTTCCAAAACTTCAGACGCTGCCCAATCACCGCCCTCCCGTCTCCTCGCGCGCTTCGGCCCCGCCCTCGACTTCCTGAGAAGCAAGCGAGCGGGCGGAGCCGTCCGCTTACAATAGTTTTACCTCTTTGCGCGTGGGTGCGTCTTGAGTTTTGCGCGTCCCCTGTGTGAACCTCTTTGAAGTCAAACCAAGCGAATTGCAATGGACACTCGACGCGATCATGGATGGTCGCGTTGAGTGTCTCTTTTTCGGCCTCCCGAAAAAGCCCAACCTGAGAAACAGTGAGGAACGGATTCTGAAAAAACTACTTCTTAGCTTCGCCATGCCTGCTCTCGCCCTTGCCCAGCTTGCCCTTGTTACGGGCTGCGACTCTTCCGATACGGCTGGATCCGCCCGCGGCGACAATGGGGCCAGGATGACCAACGACAGTTCAGCCGGCACGCTGCCCGGCAACGGATCGAGCGGCAAGGATCCCGGCCCGATGCCTGTGGGCATCGAGAGCTGCCGGACCAAGGATTCCGAGCATCTCTGCATCGGCATCAAATACGTCGCCTACAAGAGTGAGACCGGCGCGCCTTCCGCTACGCAGGCTGAAGCGCTGCAGCTCACGCGCAACATGAATAAGGTCTGGGCCCAGTGCAATATCGCCTTCCAGCTCGAGACTTATCAAGCGGTCATTGCCTCGGACCACGGCCTGACCTACAACACGGCCGGCTTCGGCGATCAGGACAATATCCGCGCGGCGTTCATGGATGACACGCGCTTCGTGATCGTCGCGACTGGCCCGTGGAATCGCGGCAACAACGCCGTCGCCTGGACGCAAGCCCCAGGGGGCGGGCGTTACGGCGTCGTCGCGGACAAGGAAGTCGCGACCGACACCAATGTCATCGCGCACGAGCTCGGGCACTACATGAGCCTGGATCACGTGAGCGACTCGGGCAATCTCCTGAGCCCCGTCGTTTATCCGGCCTCGCGCGGATTGGACACGAGCCAGTGCGCGGCCGCCCGAGATTCCGCGACGAGCTACTGGACCCACATGCTCCGCTGAGTTTCGATCCGGCTTCCAACCCGTTAGTATTCAAAACATGCCGCTTAGGATTGGCAGGATGCCGTCATGGGCGGCATATCGTTTGATGGGGGCAAGACATGCTGAACACCCCCATCTCCGAGTTGCCACGCGAACGCTGTCTTCGCTCGGGCGCCGATTGCTTAAGCCTCCGGGAATGCCTGGCGCTCGTCTTGGGCCCTTGTTTCCCAAGCAGCCTCGAGCTCGCGCGGCGCATTTTGGAACGTCCGGGCCCGGGCCTCCCTCCTTTATATGAAGAAGCTGCATTCTTCTTGGCGCTCGAATCCTCTTCGCTCGATTCGATCCCGGGCCTCGGACCGGCAGGCAAGGCCCGGCTTCTCGCAGTCTTCGAGCTCGCCCGCCGCTATGGAAACTACCGCGACCAGACCCAGGGCGTGGAACAGGCCGACAAGCTCCGACTCGTCCCGGGCGCCCGGGACCTGGCGGGCGAGGCACTCGCGCGCAGTCCAGCTATCGAACGCTCCCATTCCCGGGAATGGCTGGGGTTCGTGCCTGTCGCGCGCGGCTCTCGATCCCTCGTAGGCGCCCTCTGCGTGGTGGAGAGGGGCGTCCGCACCCACGTAAACGTCGATCCCGCGGAGCTCTTCGCCCGTGTCCTTGCTCTGCGCCCCCGGGGCTTCATTCTCTTCCACAATCACCCATCCGGTGATCTGAGCCCCTCGGAGGAGGATCTGGATCTCACCCGCAGGGTTGCCCGGGTGGGCGCCCAGCTCGGAATCCGACTGCTCGGCCACTGGATCGTCACGGCTCGGGCCGAGAGGTGGCTAGATGCGACAAATCATGCTAATGCTCACGAACCGTGAAAACCACCCCCCCCCGCCCGGAACCCGTCGTCTGCCCAAACTGCTTGAAGGCCCTCACTCTTTGTGTCTGCGACGCCATCGAAGCCCAGACCACGAAGCTCGCCGTCCTGATCCTTCAGCACCCGCAAGAACCGGACAAGCACCTGGGCAGCGCCAGGCTCGCGCATCTTTCGCTTCCGAACTCGACACTCAAAATCGGCCTTTCTTGGCCGAATCTGAAAAAGGCGCTCGGCCGCGAAGCCGACTCGGCG
>JAYVOO010000011.1:0-2904 GCA_043757905.1 Oligoflexia bacterium | reverse complement strand
AATAACATCGCCGGCGTCCTTTCCTGGATCCAGTACTCCGCCACTGATCTCGAGAAGCGAGTGAAGGAGCAGATCGAGCTCAAGGTGCGCGAAGGCGTGATCAAGCCGCGCGAAGGCGTGGATCTGCAGAACTTCTACGAGCACGTCCTGCATGGCTATACTTATATCGATGCCGAGCGGCAGTCGCGCCTGCTCCAGGTCGCGGTCGACGCTTCGACTGCATCCCGGGCGGCCAACGCCGCCGCCGAAAGCGTCTCCGCCACTCCTCCTGTATTGAACTGAGGTAAAAGCTGATGAAAATCCTGAACCAGGGCTTCGACCACGTGGAGTTTATCGTTGGCGACCTCGCCGCTCACGCTCGCACCTACGAGCGCATGGGCTTCGAGAAAGTCGGCTCTCGCAGGGACGCCGTCCGAGGGACCGAGAGCGCGCTCTTCCAGCAGGGCTTCGTCCGCATCCTGATCACCCAGCCGCTCGCGGGCAATGCGGCTTCCGAAGCCCAAGAGAGCGTGAAATTCCTGCGCAACCATGCGGAAGGCATCTGCGTGCTCGCGATCGAAGTCGAGGATGCCACTGCCGCCTTCCACGAGACGGTGGGCCGCGGGGGGCGTCCCGCGCTCCCGCCCGAGACCTATGAATCCGCTGCAGGCACCGTGGTGCGCTCGGAGATCTGGACCCCCGGCTCGATCCGTTACGCTTTCATCGAGCGCAAGGGCGTGAAGGGCCTCGACCAGCCGGCGCTCTTCGATCGCGACCTGACCGTGTCGCGCCTCGAGAGCCCTTCGCCGATGCATCTTCGGCTGATCGACCATCTGACCAACAATATCAATATGGGTGAGATGGCGACTTGGGTCGAGTACTACACGAAAGTCTTCGGATTCATCTCCACACGTCATTTCGATATCTCCACCGAGCGTACGGGACTTCTCTCGGAGGTCATGCAGAGCCCGGATTACAAGATCAAGGTTCCCATCAACGAAGCCACCGAACCCGAGAGCCAGATCCAGGAGTTCGTTAACCGCATGAAAGGCGCCGGCGTCCAACACCTCGCCCTTCTGACCACGGCACTTCCAGGCACACTGAAGGGCCTGCGCGAGAAGAATTTCAAGTTCCTCACCGTGCCGCACACTTATTATGAGGCCATCCCCACCCGCGTGCCCGGCGTGACCGAAAGTCTTGCAGAGATGGAAGACCTGGGCATCCTGCTGGACGGAGATCAGACGGGCTACCTGCTACAGATCTTCTCGGAAGAGGTGGTTGGGCCGTTTTTCTTTGAGTTCATCCAACGCAAAGGCAACAAAGGCTTCGGCGAAGGAAACTTCAAAGCTTTGTTCGAAGCGATCGAGCGCGACCAGATCAAGCGGGGTGTTTTGAAGGTGGATCAGCAGCGCGGCGGCGGCACTACTGCGGCTTCCTCACAGATTTAAAGGCTTCCGGCCGGAGTTCTAGCTTCTTTCACCGAAGTTGGGGGCTGGTCATAACGGAGCATAGGTGCTCCCTTGGATTCCGAAAATGCCGCTTACGCCGGAGGCCGACTTGCGAGCTCCCTGCGCGGGTTCGCCAATCGTCATGTTCATGCGAACGCCCGTGCCTGTAGAGGTACCGCCCCCCAGAGTGACGGCCGTGCTGGGTGACATGACAGCGTTGATGTACGCGTATCCGCTCCTGAGCGTGGCGAACTGAGCATCTGGGTTAGTCACGCGGACATCAACGCTTGCAATCGCGTGAGTGGGCACTGTGCATGAAATCAGGGTGGGTGAACTGACTATGACAGAAAGGCAGGCAGAGGCCCCAATCAAGACGGTCGCGCCAGGCTGAAAGCCCGTGCCTCTTATCGATACCGGGATTTGCGTCGTGAAGAACCCTTGGTTTGGGGACACCGACGTGATTGCAGGCGGATTTTGAACGCCCGGATGAAAGCCCGAGTCGATCGTGGGTCCATCGGGCGCGCCAATCGCGCCTCCAACCGGATTGTCGCATCCGAGAAGAAGAGTGGTCAAAAGCATGACGCTCAAACAGATTAGGTAAGGAGGGTGCACACTTACTTCATCGGAACTTCATGTGAAAAAAGCGAGGTATAACTCAACACATCTTAAATGGGTACCGATACAGCAATGAGGCAATTAACTCATCCATGCGTTTCGGTCGCGCTTCAATCATCTCCGCGGTTTTGACAGGGGTCCTTTTCCAGGCGCTTCCTGCCCGTGCCACTCAAGAGCTCCCACAGAGCTTCACCCTTCAGGGGCGTTTTTTCAACGAGGCCGGAACTGCGCCGCTCACGGACACGGTCGACGTAACGCTTGAAATCCGTTCGCCATCCGGGTCTTGTCTTTTGTACCGGGAAAAGCAGACTTCGATCGATCTGTCGGCGACAGACGGACTGTTCGCGCTCAACGTTGGCTCGTTTTCGGGTGCGCCCAAGAGATTCAGCGGGGATCCGGGTCTGACAATGGCCCAGGTCTTCTTGAATGCGGGTGTGGTGCGATCCAACGACAGCGGATCGACCAATACCTGCCCAGGGGGCTATTCGCCCGCGGCCGGAGATTCTCGCTCCCTTCGGGTGACCCTGGTGAGTTCAGGTGGCGGTACGCCGGTGACCCTCTCTCCGGATCAAATCATCAATGCGATCCCGCAGGCTACGATTGCGGAAACGCTTCAGGGTTATATTCCTAGCCAATTCATCTTCTCGTCAGGAAGTGTGACGCAAACGACTCTCGGGACGTTGACGGGAAATGGGGACGCAAGCGCGCTTCACAACCACGACTCACTTTACCTGAAGGTCGGAGGCGGCAGCGCCCAGAATCTAGGAAGCGGCGTGAGTTATTCGACAGGACAGCTCGGGGTGGGGACGTCCAGTCCTGGAAGCAAGCTTGAGGTGGATACGGCGGGAGCGGCTGTCGTGGG
>JAYVOO010000010.1:0-2930 GCA_043757905.1 Oligoflexia bacterium | reverse complement strand
AAGTTCCACTCCGCGAAGAGCTCGAGGTGATCGCGGCGCTCTGCCGCGCGCCTTGCCTGATTCTGATCGATGACCTGCAGAATCTCCCTGCCTCTGGTCCCGGACTTCGCGACGCGAGCTTTATTGGCGAGAACTGGAGTCACCTCACGCGCGAAAGCCTGCTCGAGATTCCCGGTAAACGGCTGCTCGAGGCGCGCGAGCTCAAGACCTCGCGCCAGCTCTTCCTTCGGCTTGGGCCGCTCGATCAGACTTCGTCCGCTTCGTCCTCATCATCCTCCGCATCTGGATCGGCCAGGTCATCGCCGTAACTTTCGATGAAGTCGCCTCTGACTTTCGCCATCTCGGCGGCAAGTTCGTATGCCTGGACTGCGATATTATGTAGATCCAGATCCTTGTCCCGCCCGCGGCTCGAGATCAGCCCCTGCATAGCGGCGCCAGCCCAGTCGTCAATCATGTCGATCGTGATAAGATTTTCCATCGGGCGATCTTCGACCATCAAAGGCCGTGACTCAAGACAATCCGTTTGTTCCCCAAAAGCCAAGAAAAGATGGGCATTCCCCTAGACTGGCCTGGCGGTCGCGCTCGAGTATCTCACCTGGCCCGAGGCCGGCAAGTCGTCGAGGCGCAGGTCAAGCACATCGTGGACTTCCTACCCTGAAGAAATTTTTTAACGACGGGTTGGCGAAGTCATCCGTTCGAGAACTTGTTCCGGAGATATTCCACGATGTCCCCTGACTCGTAAAGCCAGCGCGTGGGTGCGCCCGTGACTTCGATCCTGAGGCACGGCACCTGATCCCTCTTGCCCTGAGAGACCAGCTCCGATTGCGCGGCCGCGTCCTCGAGAATATCTTTCATCGGGATCGCCACGCCGTGGCGGATCAGCTCGCGCCTAACGCGCAACGCGAACGGAGACGCCTGGAAGTGAAAGAGTGTGTGCCCGGGCAAGGCGGTTTTGCCTTTCGCAAGCATCTCAGAAGACAGGCGCCCGAGCGCGGCGTTCTCGAAGATGGCTTCAACCTTCCCGAACAGTCGAACGAATTTCCACCACATCATGGAGGTATCCTCACGGGGAATTAAAGCATCGAACGGAGTGGGTGCAAAGGGATACTTCCCGACCTTGAATCCAGGAGCTTAGAAGTTATAGCGAACGGTGGCTATGCCGGCGTTCAGCACTCCAGGAGTTCCGAGCTTGTCGACGGCGTAACGCCACTGCAGTCCGACAGAAAGCTGGGGGGTCGCGTTCCACCAGATCGACGCTGCACCATTCTGGCCCATGCTTTTGTTGCCGTTTCCGAGTGCGTAAGCTTCCTTGCGGGCGAACTCCCACTCATGCCAATCGGCGACTAGGAAATCCTGCGAGCCGATCTTGAAGCCGTAACCCGCGATCCAACCACCCATGAAGCCATTCAAGCCACTGAAGTAAGTCTGCGAAACATCGTGCACGCCCAAGAATGGCTTGAACCACCAGCCGTTGCCCGTAACTTGATAACCGAAACCGATCACCCGGTTCTGCTCGCCAAAGCCCAACGAATTAAAATCGTAAACGTGGGCGTAGACACTGAATCCCGGGAGAGGAAGATAATAGCGGATCGAACCTTTACCGGCTGTACGCACTTCGTCGCCGTCGTGACCGATGTTCTCGATGTCGAAGAACCCGTAGACTTCGCCCCAGCTGAACTGGCCCCCGCCCTCGAGCTCCAGATAGGTGAAATCCTTCTTGGAGGATTTCGCCTTCACGCCGTCGCTCCAGATGAGGTGATTGAGGCTCATGTCCGCGAACCCCCATTCGTATTTCGCGAATGCGGAAGAGCTGACCATGAAACCCAAGATCGCTAAAATCACGAACAAACGCATGAGAGCCCCAATCCGCCAGGAAGTTAATTTGACACGAACGCGGCGTAAGTTCGCCCTCAGTAACACGTGAAGCGCCGCCAACCCCCCTATTTTCATAAGCAAATCAGCTGATTCTATTAGTTGACTAAATTCGTCAATTTTGATAAATTGCTAAAAGTTTCAAGCCCCTAATGGATGGGCTGATGTGGAGTTAAAGCCTTGTTGCGTGGAATGATCTGGCTGAAAATCGCAGTCTCGCTCGTTTGCGCCAGTACGCTGGCGTCCGCGCCTGCTTACCCTCACCTGGGTCGCGTCTTAACCCGAAACATGTCGCGCGACATCCGCTACCGCTACGATCCCTACGCGGTCACCTCTCGCTCCGAAAAAGATAAAGCACGAGCCGCGGCCGCAGCAAAAAACGCCAAACCCACCGATCCGGTTTACGCTCTGGCCAGCGCAACTTACGGAATCCGCCTGCTCGACAGCCTCCCCAAGACGCCCCAGGGCCTTTATCAATCGGTCAAGCCATGACTATTCGCCAAGCTTTCACATTGATCCTGGTGGCTTTTGTTCTCCCGCTTCAAGGGAATGCGCTCCAACGCACCGTGGTCTCGGAGCACGTCAGGCTCCGGCGCCTCGAGGCTCAGCGCAACGAGCACCGCCGCCCCGAGTTCGCTAAGACTAGCTACGCCGACTATTTCTCGATCGACTTCCACCGCTACCGGGACGGGGAGCGTCCGGTTCGCCGTCGCTATAACGGCTTCGTCCAACATTTGTCGGAGCTAGGCCTGCCCGAAAGTGCGGATTTCTGGATGCTTGAAGAGAAGTTGAAAGCCCAACCCGAGCTCGAGCCCGCTCATCGTGAGGCGATCGAGAAGCTGCGCTCAGTCCGCTTCTGGTACGAACGCAACGGCCTGCGGGAAAAGGACCAACCGATCCTGACTGAGTACCGCATTTGCGTAATCAAGTCGGGCCAACTCCGCAAGTGGTTGAACGATCATGGCATTGCCCATGGCAGACCGAATATCCAACTCGAGGATCTCCTGGAAGGCGGCGCATCCCCGACCGCGCTCCGGTTCATCGCGCGGATCGAGACC
>JAYVOO010000009.1:0-2931 GCA_043757905.1 Oligoflexia bacterium | reverse complement strand
TCGTAGGCGCAAAGCGTCTCGAAGATCGAGCCGCCCGGATTCGTCTCAAGGCGCACCGCTTGATCGAGACCGATCCAGTTGCGGGCCTGGACGCACTCGCGGATGCTCGCGGGTAGACTCAGACTTTCCAGCGCATAACCCCGCGCTGCGACACTATTTTGCCTTTCGGCGGCTTCTTCGGGCCTCATCCTTGTTACATACACCAGCATGATTCGCATCGGCACCTCGAACTAGGCACAACAAGCGATCCGTCAAACGCGACCGAAAGACCGGCACGCAAAGCGGCTGTTCAACGGCACCCGAGCTGCCACCGCCTGATCCAAAACCCTCAAGATAAGAAACTGAGAACGTGCCTTAGCACGGACGCGAATCGCTCAAGGCTTCACCAACGAGCTTCCCATCTCGCGGGCGAGGATCTTCATCACTTCTTGGGGGGGGAGTTTCGCGCCAGCGAAATTGAACAATAGCCCCGAATCGCGCAGGACGAACCCGCCGCCGCTCGCCTCGTTCAGCGCGGTCAGAACCCGCTCGTTGATCGCGCCGAGGTCCTTTCGGCCGTTGGGGATCGAGATGATATAGCCAGTGTTCTGGCCCATAGGGATCGACTGAATCTGGAGCGGCTTGGAATGGGATGCCGCCACCGCGCCCCAGTTCGAGAACTGTCCGCCCGGCGGAATCTTCGAGCCATCGACGACCGCGACATTCTCCAGGAACGACTGCATTTGACGCTCAGACAAGCCGTCCCCCACTCCCGCGAGCAGGCCCTCGCCAGGCTTGACGATCGCCTTCTCGCGGATGCCCACTGCGGCCGCCTCGACTTTTGCGCGGAACTCCTTCGCCTTGGCGGAGCGTAGCTTCGGGTCCTTGAAGATCCGCTCGATATTCTGCAGGCTCTGGTCCACGATCTTGCGCTGCTTGGCCGGATCGATACCGTTGAAACGGTCACTGCCTCGGAACGCCCCGGAGGTCTCGGCGTTGCCGCGAGCCGCCGCGATCACGTCGTCGTTCATCTGCATGATCGCTTCCGAGAGCTGGATCGGTGCGGCAGCCTTTGCGCTCTTCGCTGCCAGCGCCGTGGTCTTGGTGCCGAAGACTCCGAAATCCTCGTGGAATGCCGCCAATCTCATGAACGAGCGAGCTTCGGAGCTGTTGATGTACTGAGGATGGTCGAGCAGGAACTCAGCGAAGATCGCGTCTCCCGAGTTGTCCGTCGCAATGACGATCTTGCCGGGTAGGGGTTTCTTGATCGAGGTATCGGTCAGAAAGTGAAGCACGCGGTCCCGAAGCTCGGCGTCGGTCGGTTTTCGGCCTAGCTCCTGCTTAAGTTGAGTCTCGGCATCGCCGAAGTTATCGAGGATCTTGCTGGTCGTATTGCGGTAACCGAAATTCTTGTCGCGGCTAGCTCCGTGGTGGTCAACCGTATGGACATGTCCTGCCTCAACCGCAGTCCCGGGTGGAACCTGAGTGTCGAGCAGAATGACATGTCCGTCCTTGCTGGCGACGCCGAGCTCCTCGACGGCGACGAAATTGAGGTGCTCCAAAGCTGAGGCCCCCAAAGCGTTCGAACCGGCGCTCGCGCCGTCACTTGCGACGTCTCCTCCGCTTGAGCCCGTGCCCCCGCCGCCCTCGAACTTCTGCTCAGCACTTCCGATCCGATCGGTTTCGATCGCTGCAGTGCCGCCAGTCGTTCCCTCGCTTCCGCCTCCAGGCGTAGCTCGGGGTTTCTCGGATCCGACGGTGACCTCGTTACGCGCCGGCTGGCTGGCTTCCGAGATCGTGATATGATTCTGGTGTTCGCGTATCCATTCCTCGTAGAACGGGCCTTTTTTAGCTTCGTCGAGGGCATTGTACTCCCTCGTGAACGCCATGACGTCGCTGTTCGCCGCGTTGATCTCTCCCGAGACCATGACCCCGCGAAGTTGTCTCAAGAGCCGAGCGTTGCTTACACGGCCCCCGACGATGGCTTCCCTCAGAGCCTTCGCGAAAAAATCGGCCTCCGCGGCCCATGCGATTCCGGGGCCTGGGCGCAGGAGAGCCAGCAATACTGCGAGTGATGCAAAAAGCGGCAGCAATTTCTGTCTTGAATTCATGGGTCAGCTCCGTCGTTTTGGCTCCTCAATCATACTATGCAAACTGCTAAATTCACGAACCGCGAGAGGCCCGAATCGCTTCTTCGTACCGTTTTAGCGCGCTTCGGATCTGGTAAGCCGTCATCCCGCTCTTCTGGCTTTCCGCCAATATTTTGGCGAGCTGGGACATGCCTTCGCCCTGAGCGCGAAGAAAGAAGTCCCCGTAATTCGATACGATCCCTGGGATCCTGGATGGCGACACTCCGGATCGCGTGAGAGTGCGCACGGCGTTCGCGATCTCGATGCGCCGGCCCGCGAATCGCGCGTTCTCGAAGATGGGGGCATAGACCTTTGCCCGAGCGATCCGATCGACCTCGTTGAGAGTCAGGTTCGACGGCTGATAGAGTTCCCGCGCCCTTTCCGTTGCCTGCGCGAACCGCGCAGAGACTATTCCGTAGCCTTTCTTGATACCCGCGGTGAACGGCAGGAAATAGACGTCCACCGGCTTGGTCACGGCGAAGCTCGCCACCGTAACAATTGGTTTCACGATCGATCCCGCCGCCACGAAAGGAAGCTTGGCGGCGGATTTGGCATAGAACACGGCGCGCGAGCCCATGAATTTCTCTACGGCCACCGCCCCGGGCAGCCTGCGCAGCGCTTCGGCCGCACCCGACCCGGCCTTGAAAACCGCGCTTGCCGCCTTCGAGCTCATAGCCGCGGCACTCGCCAGCGCTGGCACTCGCTCAGCCACGTTGATGGAGACTTTAGAAAAAGCCTTCGAGGCAAGGCCCGCCGCCTTTCCCGCTGCTGCTCCGAGCAGCATCCCTTCTAGGAACTGGGCCCCGAGATAACCTGAGAGCCC
>JAYVOO010000008.1:0-2932 GCA_043757905.1 Oligoflexia bacterium | reverse complement strand
GATCTCGATCCTACCGGGCCACGGTGGCTTCCTCGACCGCTTTGATAGCGTGGTGTTCGGTTTGCCCGTCATGTATGCTTGCATCAGACTCTTCAGCTGAGCCACTTACTCCGGAGAACATGAATGCTTTCCATCATCGGGTTCCTCGTCATCCTCGCGCCGCTCGTTATCGTTCATGAGTTTGGGCATTACATCTTCGCGCGCATCTTCGGCGTCAAGGCAGAGATCTTCTCCATCGGTTTCGGGCCGCGCATCTTCTCGCGCCAGATGGGTGAGACCGAGGTTCGCGTCTCAGCGATTCCGCTCGGTGGCTACGTAAAGCTTCTCGGCGAAGAGCGCGACGTCGTACTTTCGCCCGAGGACCAAAAGCGCTCGCTCCACCGTCAAGCGGCCTGGAAGCGCTTCTTCATCTTCTTCGGCGGCCCGCTTTTCAACTTCCTCTTCGCAATCGTCGTTTTCATGGTGATTCTTGTGCTGGGCGAGCCGCAGATCGCAAGCGTGATCGGACGAGTTGTTCATGGCTCCGCCGCCGAACGCGCCGGCTTTCAGAGCGGCGACAGGGTCGCAGCGATCGCTGGCAAGCCCGTTAAGAAGTTCGAGGAGATCATCGCGGCCATCAACGATCATCCCCGCAAGGATCTGGTCTTTTCGGTAGTGCATTCGGGCGCGACGCAGCCGGTGGACGTGAAAGTTCAACCGGTCGCCCAGGACGGGTTCAGCGTTTACGGCGAAACGGCAGATGTGGGCGAAGTGGACGGCCTGTTGCCGATCGCGCGCACGAGCTTTATCGGCGTATCCAATGCTGACTCCATCGCAGGCAAAGCCGGCGTCGAGACGGGCGACCAGATCATCAAGTTCAATGGCCTGCCGGTCTCAAGCTGGGAAGAGATGGAGCAGCGGTTCCGCCAGGTTCCGGTGGGCGAGCCCGTCCAGTTCGTGATCAAGAAGGGCGGGAAAAACGCGGAGAAGACCCTCGAGCTCAGCTCGCGGAAACTTGGCCAAGCCGGCCCACTGGGCGGAGCGAGCATCGGCGACATGTTCGGCCTGCATTCAACCGAGCTCTTCATCGAGAAAACGATCGAGGGCTCGCCTGCCTCGAAGTCCGGGCTGCAGCCGGGCGACCGCCTCATGAGCGTCCGTGGCCAGTATGTCGCCAGCTTCTATGAGCTTCGCGACGCCGTTCAGCGCGCGGGCGAAAAGGAAGGCAAAGTCGTCGTCACTTGGGAACGCGCCGGTCGCGAGATGCGCGCCTCGATCGTTCCGACCGCGACTTCGGGCCGCGATCCGCTCCTGAAGAAAACCGTTCAATACACCGTCGGCGTCGTGCCCATGCTTACTCTGGTGGAGCCAGTTACCGTGACCGAGCGCGTGCTCAATCCTTTCACGCTCGTCTGGAAAGCCTCCGAGCGCATGGTGCTCTTCTCCTGGCGCAACCTCGTCTCGGTCGGAAAGATGTTCACCGGCGACGTCTCAGTCGCGACCCTCGGCGGCCCGATCATGATCGGCAAGATTGCGGGCGACTCGCTTTCGCGCGGCTTGCTCGCGTTCCTGACCACGATGGCGATCCTCTCGGTCGGGCTGGGCGTGCTCAATATCCTGCCGGTTCCCGTGCTCGACGGCGGCCACCTGCTCTTGCTCGGGATTGAAGCGATTCGCGGCAAGCCCCTGAGCCTGCGCCAGATGGAAGTCGTGCAGCAGGTCGGTCTCTCGCTCATCCTTCTTCTCATGGTAGTCGTCATCAAGAACGACCTGTCCCGACTCCCGTTCTTCGAATGAAGCTGCTGGCCTGGGACACGTCTTCCAAGACCGCCGCGCTCGTCGCGCTTGAGTGGGATCCGAAGGCAAAAGCTGGCTGGCAGGGCGTCCGGCTCGTCAGCGAGTGGACGCTCAGCGTGGATCTCACGCATTCCGAGCGACTCTTGTGGGGAATCCACCAGGTCTGCGAAGCCGCGCGTTGGTCGATCGATGACGTGGATCTCTTCGGTGTCGGCGTGGGGCCCGGAAGCTTTACCGGCCTGCGGATCGGAGTCACGACTGCACGCACGCTCGCGCATACGCTGAAGAAGCCATTGATCGGTGTTTCGTCGCTCGCGGCGCTTGCCCGGCCCGCCGCGCTCATCGCCGGCGAGCATGCGCGTAAGCGCACGGTGCTCGTCACCGTCACCGATGCGAGCAAAGGCGAGCTCTTTGCCCTGATCGGGAGCGCGAAGTCGGTCGCCGGATGCGTGGCGGCTGATACGGATGCCAAGGGCGCAAAGAACGCGGCACTATGGACTCGTGGAGTGGAGGAGGACGTGATGACGCCCGATCAGATCCTTCGTCTCGTGAAACGGAAAATGCTGGAAGGCAAGGGCGCAGGGTCCGCCGCCTGGGCCGCGGTGGGTGAGGGGCGGGAACGTTATCCCGATCTCTGGAAAAAACTTCCTGCCGCGAAGGAATTGAAGGGCCTTGGGCCGTTTCCGAATCACGTTCAGGGCCGCTACCTCGGGCAGCTGGTATGGGAAGCCTATCAGGGCGGGCAGGCGCGAGAAGCGCTCGGCGTCCATCCCAGGTACCTTCGCGCGTCAGATGCGGAGCTCAAGTATAAAGCGGGTCTCCTTCCGCCGGGGCCCACGCGCGGACACGCATGACGCCCACTTCGCTTGGTCCGCTTTGCGCTCTCCTTTCGTCTCTCACCTGGGCGGCCGGCGCTGCGGCCTATGCGAAAGTGTCCCGGGGCGACACTCCTTTCGCCATTAATTTCACGCGGGCGCTGATCGGGCTTCCGCTTTTCGTCCTGTTCGCCGTTTATCTTGCGGGAGGAATCGGGCCCGTTTATAGCCAGTTCGCCGCGCTTGAGTCCTCCCAGCTTGGTTGGTTCGCCGTTGCGATGTTCGGGAGCTATGGCCTAGGGGACGCGTTCTTCCTTTGGAGCGCAAGCCGGATCGGACTG
>JAYVOO010000007.1:0-2936 GCA_043757905.1 Oligoflexia bacterium | reverse complement strand
GAGATCATGATCCGCAAGGCGCTGATGCTCAAGCCCGACAACGGCTACATTCAGGACAGCTGGGGCTGGCACCTCTTCATCCGCGGCCGCACGTCGGAAGCGGTGGTCGAGCTCGAGAAGGCCGCCCGCCTGAAGCCGAACGAGCCCACGATTCTTGAGCATCTGGCTGACGCCTACTTGCGCTCGAATCTGCGCGAGAAGGCCCTGAGCCGCTATCAGGACGCGGTCAAGTTCTCGGAAGACGCCGTGGCCAAACTCAAGATGGAGCGCAAGGTGCAGACGCTTCAGACTGAACTTGCCGAAGGCCGCAAGGCGCCGATCGACGGTCCGGACGGCCGCGCTCCCGCAAGCGAAACGGAACATTGAGATAGTCGTCTTTCCGTGTGAAACTGCGGGGCATGAAGCCCGCGGTGCATTCCGTCTCGATAGTTCTGACTATTGTCTTCCTGCTCGCCGAGATACTTTTCGGCTGCGCGCCGAAAGCTGTGCGCGTGGCGCAGGATCCGGCCGATCTACTCGCGCAAGCCTGCAAACCTGCGCGCGACGTCACTGAGGCGCGCGGCTCGGTCTGGCTCAAGGCGCGCTCGAAGGAGGCGTCGGGGCAATTTCCAGCGAACGTGAAAGCCAAAGGCGATCACCTTGAACTAGAAGTGACGAACCTTCTGGGCGGCACGGAGGCTTGGATCCGGGTCGACGGAAAGAAATACGAGATCCGCGTTCCGGCGAACGGAGCGAAGTCGAAACCGCGGGTCGAAACAGGCGCGAACTCTTGGGGCGGTATTCCGCTGCGCTGGTCGAGCGAGCTGTTCCTGGGAAGAATTCCGTGTCCGAACGCGACGCAGCTGAAGGGCGCGAAACTCGCGGTCGAGGAAAACGGGCAACTCACGGTCGAAACGCCGTCCAGCCTGGACTTCGAGGCCGAACGTTTCGTGTACCGATTCCGCAGCTGGGCCGGCGCGCCCTGGGCCGAATCGCTTCACTGGGAAAGACGCGGCACGAGCCCGGTCGCGATTCATTTCACATTCGATCAACCCGACGACAAGTCCGCGAGTCCGCTCAAATGGGAGGCGCAGTCGGGTCAAGGCGAGGTCAAGGTTCGCTGGAAAGATCGTCAGATCGAGACCGCCGCTAGTAAGGCTAATTGACACGGTTTTTTGCATCGGTTAGCTCTAAGGGAACGTCATTCTCAGACGTGGGGGAACTCATCATGCACGGATACTTAAGATTCACTCAGGCGATCCTATTCTCGCTTTCCATCGCGGTCGCGGGCTCCGCCTGTACGATGAAATCGAAGAAAGAGCCGCCGAACACAGTGCGCGTGCCGGTCGAAGCGAAGATCAAGGGGCTCGACCCGATCCAATCCGACGACATCTATTCCGCCGCCGAGATTGGCCGGACCTACGAAGGCCTGCTTCAATACCATTATCTAAAGCGCCCCTTCACACTTGTACCGAACCTCACCGAGGTGATGCCCGCGATCTCGGCCGACGGAAAAGTGATCACCTTCAAGATCAAGAAAGGCGTGCTCTTCCAGGACGACGCCGCATTCAAGGCGACCGGAGGCAAGGGCCGCGAGCTAACGGCCGACGATTTCATCTACTCGTGGAAGCGGCTCGCAGATCCGAAGAACTCGGCCCCCGGCTGGTGGGTCTTCGACGGCAAGATCGTAGGCCTGAACGAATGGCATGACGAAGCTGTGAAAGCGGCCGCGCCGGATTACGCGAAACCGGTCGAAGGCCTGAAAGCGACTGATCGCTACACCCTGCAAGTCACGCTCAAGCAGCGCTCGACCCAGTTCCTTTATTTTCTGGCGATGCCGCAGACCTTCGCCGTCGCCCGCGAAGTGGTCGAAGCTTATGGAAAAGAGCTGATCAACCACGCGGTCGGCACCGGTCCTTTCCGTCTCGACGAATACAATCCGAGCTCGAAGCTGGTCTGGACGAAAAACCCAACCTACCGCAAGGAGCTTTATCCTACCGACGGCGACGCAGGCGACAAGGAGAACGGCTTACTCGAGGACGCAGGTCAGAGACTTCCGCGCGCGGACCGCATTGTCGTCTCGATCTTCGAGGAGCGCCAGCCGATGTGGCTGAACTTTATGTCAGGCAACATCGACTTCGCGGCAATTCCGAAGGACAACTTCGCGCAAGCGGTCACCGCGTCCAAGGAACTGAGCCCGGAACTGAAAGGCAAAGGCATTCGGCTCCAGAAGACAACGCTACTCGACCTGACCCGTACGGCCTTCAATATGGACGACCCGATCTTGGGCAAGAACAAGTATCTCCGCCAGGCGCTCACGTTGGCGATTGATTCCGAGCAGCTGATCGAAACCTTTTACAACGGCCGCGCGATCTCGGCGCAGGGCCCGATCCCGCCGAACCTCGCGGGGTATGATGCGAACTTCCGGAGCCCCTTCAAGCAATACAATCTCGTGCGCGCGAAGGAACTGCTAGCCAAGGCCGGCTACCCGGACGGAAAGGGGCTTCCGCCGCTCGAGTTCGTGTCACTCGCGGACTCGACCGCGCGCCAGATGACGGAGTTCACCCAGCAGCTCTGGGGAAAGCTCGGCGTGAAGCTGAAGATCGACGGTTACTCGTGGCCCGAGTTCTCGGCCAAGATCAAGGCCCGCCGCGCGCCGATCTTTGGCGTTGGCTGGCAGGGCGATTACCCGGATGCGGAAAACTTCCTGCAGCTCTTCTACGGCAAGAACGTTTCGCCCGGCCCGAACGACATGAATTACAAGAATCCCGAGTTCGACGCGCTCTACGACAAGGCGCTCCTGCTCGGTGACACTTCCGAGCGCACGGAGCTCTATAAGAAGATGGTCGCGATCGTCGTCGAAGACGCGCCCTGCATCTTCGAGTCGCATCGCCTGGGATTCGCGGTCTCGCAGCCGTGGCTGAGGAACTACAAACCGAATGAGATGGACTACCTTC
>JAYVOO010000006.1:0-2954 GCA_043757905.1 Oligoflexia bacterium | reverse complement strand
GCGGTAAGCACCGAACCTTCTTTGACACCCATGGGATTCGTTCCCCAGTAAGAGAACTTGCCGACTCGGGTGCCTTTAAAGACTGACTTGTAGAACTTCACCATTTCGACAGCGCTTTTGTTGGACCAGATGCAAGTGTACGCTTTTAGCATTGAGACGATCTCCTTTTCCGTAATCTAACTCAGGCATTCGATTTGATCTACATGCCATGCGTAAAGTGCAGCACGGACAGGAGGCGGAGCGGAGCGGTGGGGTACCCTGATCAAGCCACTTTTCGGTTCTGAACGAGTGATATTAGCTGCTTTAATGATCCATCGTGCTGAAGGATCTGTGGGTCTTTGATTGATAGAAAGGGCGCCATCTGACCACCCAAGATAAAGTGCGGATGAGTTCCGTCATTCCAGACTTCTTTGATCATCGCCGGTAAACTTCGGAGGGTTAGAACAGTCTGTGGATTTGTAACTGAAAAGCCCACGACCTCTGAGTTGAGGGTCTTAGCTAATCTGAGAACTTCCAAAGCAGGGCGGCTCGGGTAGATTGCTTTGCAGGAGATTCCCTCGTCCCATAGCGCGATTCTTAAAAATTGAATTCCCAGATCGTGGTACTCGCCTTCGATGCAGGCGAGAAGTACCTGGGCTCCGGGCTCTTTGATTTGATTCTCAAATTGGCTTTCTACTAGAAAGAGAAGTGTTTTGACGGTGTTCGTGAATTCATGTTCGTCTGAAACCTGAATCTTACCTGTTTCATAAAGACGACCAATCTCATAAAGCATTGGTTGGATAATTCCTGCCAGTAAGTCTTTGGCTTTTAGATTGAGGCGTTTGGCATCGCGAAGGAGCGCTTCCGGCTCAAGGTTTCTATTTTTGAAGCCCGACTGAAGTGCCTGGTAGAAATCCAGAATGGGCTTCAGGGACGTTGGATCAAAGTCATGGGTCTTTGACCTGGCTTTACAAGCGGAACAAATGCCGTGGGTCATCGAGAAATCTGAATGTGGCTCGCTTTGGCCTATGAAAGTCTGACAGTAGGAACACCAACGAAACATAGGAACTCCTTCAGGACCTACGCAGCCTGAGTGGGCGCATCCGTCAAAAAGAGCGCAACGAGCTTTTTGAGAATTCCGGGGTCAAACGAGGCTTGAGATTCATCGGTCGTGTTGAGTGCGAGGATTTTTTTCAGGGCTTCTGCAGGTGTTAGACGAGGCTGGCCTTCTTTTACGGCAGTGAACTCGTCAAATAGATCGGCGATCGCTAAAAGCTGGGCTTCAGGGCAGATCCGCTTTTGCACAAGCTTTTTTGGATACCCGGTGCCGTTCCACTTTTCGTGATGTTGGGCGATTACCTTGAGCACGATCTCTGGCACGATGAGCTTGCGTTGCCTGACTAGGCCGAGCGTTTTTTCCGGATGAGTTTTGAAGAGCTCGAACTCCTCGGGGGAGAGTTCAAGTTCCTTTTTTTGTTGGAGTGCTTCAGGCAGCTCCGAGAGTCCAATGTCGTGAAGGACGCCCGCAATGGCAAGGTCCTCGGGTTTTCCGATTCCGAGCGCCATTGAAAAGAGCGCAGCGAGGGTCGAGACGCTGGCCGCGTGATCATAGGTCGTGGATTTATTATCAGCGAGGTTCATGAGTTTTCCGAACCAGTTATTTTTGGTGTCCGACTGCCCAATGTAGGCACTGACGATCTGCTGGCAGTCCTGAATGACCGCTTTCCCACTCTCGACTGTAGAGTCCTTTGCAGTTGTATTGAAAATGCCACCGATTAGCTCTCGAACTGCGTGCTTCATCTTTTCTTGGCGTTCGGTCTCACTGATCGTGCCATCTTTTCCCATCTCATGCAGGCGGCGCGCGGTGTACTCGTAAAACTTGGGCATCTCCACTAAGTCGACTTGGACGGCGCTGATTTGACTCTTTGCAAGCTTCTGGGCTCTCTCGGGGTCGATGGGATCACCTGCCCCACTGAAGCGGACGTATTTATTGTTCATGGGAAGGTGGATGAAGGTATTGAATTCAAGCGTTGTACCGGCCTGAATGTCGACGAGTCGAACAGTTTTATAGACCTTTTCAGCACTGTTGGCGCGGGCTATCCCTTCGCGAACGACATCGTGGAAGGCGCTGTTATCCCAGGGAAGGAGATAAGCGTCGGAGAAGCCATTTTTAATGAAAACCTTCCTTTCGAATCCATCCCGGTGAGGGGTGACGTAAAGAATTTGAGCCTTCGGGAACTGCATTCTAAGCACTTGCGCCACTTCAATGAGTGAGATCCCTTCAGGTGGAACTCCGCAAATGATCACGGGTGGAGGTGGCGAGTAAGTGAGCTCGCACAGCTTTTCCAAGTCCATAGGCAGATCGATCAGGTCAGCCTTTGCGGCGAACACTTGAAGTGCTTGCGTGCAGGTCGGATCGGTAGCGATCGAGACAACCTTAGGGAGTTCCGAAGTCGACATTCAAGAATGTTTCCTTACTTCAGGCAGCCGCTGAGCCGTGGATCTTCTTGTAGACGGCCTCGAGCTTAGTTTTAAGCGTTGCAGTGTCGAATGGCTTGATGACGTAATTACTCACGCCCGCTTTGAGGGCTTCGATGATCTGGTGTTGTTCCGCTTCGGCAGTCACCAGCACGAAGGGCAACTTGCCACAGCGACTATCGGCTCGTACCCGCTTGAGAAGGTCGAGACCGCTGGTATTGGGCATGTTCCAGTCAGAGACAATCAACCCGATGGGGGGGCTCGCGGCAGTGATCGCTTCCCAGGCTTTGGCACCATCGGAGGCTTCAGTGAAGTCGGTGAATCCGAGCTCTTTGAGGCACTTTCCCACAAGTTTTCGCATGGTCATCATGTCGTCGACGATTAGAATCCGTGTTTTTAGGTCAAACATTTTTTTCCTCTATTTTATCTTGACGGGTTTTCAGCTGCAATCTCGATGTGAAATTCACCCACGGGAGTGTTGAATGGCAGCACCATGG
>JAYVOO010000005.1:0-2956 GCA_043757905.1 Oligoflexia bacterium | reverse complement strand
TCGAAGGCGGCAACTTCAAGGCCGACGCCAAGGGCAACTGCTTCGTCGAGCACAACCCGTCGCACGACCAGATCCCCGACTCGATCTTCACCGGCACTTACGGCTGCAAAACCCTCACCCGCATGCCCAAGGCCGACGGCATCGGGCACATCGACGAGCACGTCAACTTTGTCTCCGACTCGCTCGTCCTGACCGATAGCACTGTGTTCCGCGATATCTTCGTCTCCAAGGGTTACCAAGTCCGCATGCTTCCGACGCCCCAGCAGAACTATGAGACTTACGCCAACTCGCTCATCGTCAACGGTAAGGCTTTTGTGCCTATCTACGGCGAATCAGGGGATGCAGCGGCGCTTCAAGTCTATAAGGATGCGGGATTGGACGCTTTTGGCATTCGTAGCAACGGGCTTTCGACCGTCTCCGAAGGATCCATCCACTGCATCAGCATGGCTTATCCGGACGCTCCGTTCACGGATTGAGATCGATCTGGTTCGGCCCAGCCCGATTTACACCTTCCAATTTCTTGTTTTCTCAGCGAAATACATAGGTGGGGGCCTATAGCTCAGCTGGTTAGAGCGGTCGGCTCATAACCGATTGGTCCCAGGTTCAAGTCCTGGTGGGCCCACCACTTCAATCAACCGAGGTGCCTGCAGAAAAATGAAGAGCTCGTTCTGCAAGATCCCGTGGGAAGGTCTGACGGTGGACACCTGGGGCCAGCCTCGGGCTTGCTGCGAGGCAGGGCCCATCGGACCGGAAGACTCCTATGTCGACGACCAAGGCAGAGCGCTCAACATCCGGGATCATAGCTTCGAGGAGATCCGGAACTCTCCCCTCTTTCGCCGCATCCGCATGCAGATGCTCGATGGAGAGAGACCCGCGGTTTGCGGAAAATGCTGGACCGACGAAGACGCAGGCATCGCCTCCCTGAGGCAGGTGCGCGGTCTGATTTCCGCTACCGAGCTCAACGAGGACCAAGCAAGAGCCGGAACCGACAGCCTGGGCCGCATCGATCCGGCCGCGCTTCCATTCATTCCAGAGATCCGACTGAGCAACCAATGCAATCTCAAGTGCCGGATGTGCAGCCCGGCTTTTTCCAACGCTTGGTACGAGGACGCGCGCACGCTCAACATCGAGGCCGGGCTAGCGGAGTCCGAAGCGGGTCCCTACGGGCTCAAGGTCCCTGCGGGCGGCGCCACGCTCGCCCTGGATTCCGTGTTCTTTCGCGAGAGCATGCAAAGGGCGATTCCCAACCTCCGTAAGATTATCTTCAGCGGCGGCGAACCCTTTATGCAAAGGGCCCACTACCAGCTGCTTGAGTCCTTGATCGAGGGCGGCCACGCGAATCGGATCGCGCTTTCTTACACGACCAACCTCACTCTCCTACCCGAGAAGCTCTTCAAGCTCTGGGCGGCTTTCCAGTCGGTTCAGGCTGTCGTGAGCGTCGAAGGCGTAGGCAAAACCCAGGAGTATGTTCGTTATCCTTCGAATTGGACCGTGATCGAGAAGAATATCCGCACCTTCGACCGCGTGGCGACCCTCTTCGGGTGGGACGCGATGTTTCAGACGACTCTGAGCCCGTACAACGTCTTCGCGGTGAAGGAGTGGATGGAGTGGTTCATCGGAGCCAACCTCCGCTCGTTCCTCAAGGTGGAGTTCCATCGCGTGAGCAACCCCGCCCATCTGGACATTCGCGCGCTCCCTCCGACGGCGAAAGACCACGCCCAAGGGTCCCTGCAAGGCGCCATCGAAACCATCGAGCGCGCCGCCGCCGCCCTGCCGGGCGAGAGCGAGCGAACACGGGAATTGAAGCGAACCGCCGCCGACCTCTCGGGAGTCATCCGCCACATGCAAAGCGGAGAGCTGCCCGGGGAATGGGAGAAGTTCGGGACCTTCACCCGCGGCTTGGATCGTCTCCGCGGCCAGGCGATCGAGAGCTTCCTGCCCGAACTCGCGACTTACCTAGACAGCCGCTGACCTGAACATGTCCTTGAAAATGGAGTCTTCCAGAGGATTGATCACCCGGTAACAATCCCGAAGATCGGCATCGGAGATCGTCTCGCGATAGAAACGCAGGATCTCCTTTCGCTCCTCGAGGCCGAGCGAGAGAATCGAGAACTCCGTCGGTTCGTAAAGGAACTGCATGAACGGGAAGATCTCCCGCTCGCGCGCATACGCCACGAAGGGGCCCATCTCCCGCCAGTTGTGCACTTGAATCAGCATGTTCAGCTCGAGGCGGCAGATGCGGTGAGTGGCCTTGCGGCGCGTGCGGCAGTAATCGGCGAGCTCGTCGACCGTCTTAAGCACCAGCTTCAGGTTGCCCTTCTTGCGAATGCGAGCGTAGTTCTCGGGAATCAGCGAGTCGACGCTCACATTGAGCAGGTACAGCGTCACTTTGTCTAACCTCTCTCGGATGTAAGGCGTAAACTTCCAGTGCGCGTTCGTGGTGAACTTCCATTCGGCCGCGGGATTGGACTTGGCCATGCTCTCGAGCAGGCGAAAGGTGTCCTTTTGAATGAAGGGCTCGCCCGAGAGCGGGTCGACCTGATTCACGAACGGGAAGAGATCCACCTCCGCCCCTTCCCAGAATCCGATCTCGTCGTAGAAGCCGTTCGGTTTCTTCCAGATCCTGCACATCTCGCACTCGAGATTGCAGCGTCCGTTAAAATCGGGCGACATCCGCTGCGGAGGCCGGCTCTGGACTTCGCTCAGCTCGATCAGCTGCGTGAGCTTCAGATTCCAGCCGTCTTTATGGCATTGGCGATGTCGGATGTGCTCGCCGCAGGTCGTGAGATTGCCCGTCAGGAACTCGCGGCGCCAAGCCCGGAACTTTTCCCCGTTCCAGATGTCGTGCCAGCTCTGGCCTTTGCTCGCGCGACCGAGCTCGTGGCTTGCGCCGAGCTCCCGGCAGGAGCTGACATTGCCTTCCGGATTGAAGATCATGCTCGCGAAAGGTACCGGA
>JAYVOO010000004.1:0-2956 GCA_043757905.1 Oligoflexia bacterium | reverse complement strand
GGCGTCAATCTGGAGAGCTATGCAGAGGTGATTAAGCATCTCCCTGCTATTGAGAGGACAGCTCTTACTCAAAAGCTGATGCCCAAGGGAAGTACTCTACCAAGTGCAGCGGCTAGGCTCTTAGCTGTTTGGATCGATGCTGGAGCTCCGGAAAACCCAGTTGGCCAGGAAGAGCCTGCGCCCGTAGATAGTGATCCGGTTCAAGCAACTTTCATTTCGATAAAAAAGAATATCCTTGGACCCAGGTGCTTGACCTGCCATTCGCCTTCTGGTTCTGCAAGGGCGGTCCCTCTGGAGACTTGGAAGGAGATTGTCGGTTCCAAGAGAAGGCTGGTGATCGCCGGAAATCCAGAGGAGAGCGCCCTTGTTGTCGCATTGACCCGCGCTGATTTGAAGCGCATGCCACCCCCAACTTCCGGCTCAGCTCTCACTCAATTGGAGATTGATGCAATCCAGAAGTGGATCGTCAACGGGGCGTTAAGCGAAACAGGAGAGGCTCCGCCGGATCTGGGACCTATCGATATTGGGCCAAAGCCCGATCCATCGGAGCTTTCCTACCAAGTAATTCGGGAGAGGGTACTTGCTCCGAAATGCTTGGCCTGCCACGGCACTTCGGGAAACGTGAATCTTGAGACTTACGCCGGTGTGAAGGATAATTTGGCGAAGATCATGCTGGCGGTCTTTGTCGATAAAATAATGCCGCCGTCTGTGCCATTAAGCACCGATCAGCTCCAACTTTTCAAGTCATGGCTCAAGGCTGGGGCGCCTGAAAACGCCACCCCAGTGGTTATCGAGCCGCTCCTGCCCACCTTTACTTCACTTAAAGCAAAAATCTTTGCGCCCAAATGTATCACATGTCACTCAGGGTCTCAGCCCAAGGGCGATTTATCCATGGAGACACTTGAACTGTTTCAAGCATCGGTCCGAGAGCCTCTCAAGATGGAAGATGCCGGAGCGCCGGAAACATCTGGATTGGTCATCGCATTGACTCGAACAGACGCCGAGCGCATGCCCCCTCCTACTACGAGTTCAGCGCTCAGTGCTGACGAACTCGCCGTCATTCGACAGTGGTTGCTCGATGGGACACCTAAATAAGTCTTTTGAAAAATCTCTCAGCATCTTGGTGTGTGAAGTGAGTGAATCAGATTGACGCAATGTGTTTAGTTCTGTAGTTTGCGTATTAGGAAGTATTGTATGGGCCGAGGTTTGAGAAACAGAGTGCGGGCGCGGAACGGGTTGCTGACCCTGCTTGTGTCGACATCGGTTTTGTCGCTCAGCCATGCTCAGCTTCTTTGCAGTCTCGATGAGGTTAAGAGTAATGCTCTTTCTCACACTCACGAGGTCCACGATCACGCTCAATCGCACTCTGAGGATGACGGTACTTTTGTGGGCGACGTGGAAAGGTCTGCCCAGCACTCCGATCATCAACATGCGGCCTCTCAGTCTTCTGGAGGAAGTGAGGATGATTCTGGGGACGAAAGTTGCTGCGAAGACCTTCAGCCTATTCAGTTTCTGAATTCTGTTGCCTCAGTCAAAGTGTTTCATCCAGCGCTGCTTCCCGTTTTGCTTTATTGGTGTCAACGCGGGTGGGATCTTGAGCAGCAATTTACAGCCAGGAATTATCTCCCACCTGTTCGATACGGTCCCTTAGCAGTTGCACTGGTTCCAGTGCACATCACAACAACTATTCTTAGGGTTTAAAGATTTCTCCGAGGTTTTTCTCGATCGAGACCCGTTCCATTACAAGGAGCGAGGTCGTCTACGCGTTTGATTACCGTTAGATCTCCGGAGAATTTATGTCTGATGATCGCCCGAAGTCCAATCGTCGGTGGACCGCTGAATGTGTATTACGCGAGCTTAAAGCAAAGCAGGATCTCTCCGCCAAGTTGAACCAATGCGCAAGCCCCGCCCTCTATGGCGCAGCACTTCGGTTCTTCGGCAGCTGGAAAGCCGCCGTTGAGGCAGCGGGATTCGATTATGAAAAGGTCTCTAGACGCAAACCTAGGGGCTACTGGACACCCGATAATGTCGTTTCTGAAATTCTCGGACTTAAAGAACTTCACTCGAACTCAGTTCGCAGCCGTCATGTAGCACTCTATGCGGCAGCTCTTCGAGCGTTCGGGAGCTGGGAGAAAGCAGTCAAGGCTGCGGGTTTTGATTATGAGGAAACGCGGAGAGGATGGCTTGAGCGAGATGACTCCGGCCTCCGTTTCCGGAAGAAACCAAATAAACCGAACTAATGAGAGTGGTGGTGGCCGCTATGGCCAGCATGTGCGTGTGAATCATCCGCAGCACTAGTTACCGGACATATTCCATCAGGACAATTGGCATCGTTATGAATATGGCCTGTCTCCCCCTCAGTAGCGGCTACTTTTCGCGGAGAGGCTGGCGTAGAGGCCACGCGGACTTCTTGGTCGCTACTGCGTACCTGAGTCGTTGAAACCTGAGCTCGAGTGGAGGTGGCGCTTTTTTGTCTTACGGCGTCCGTGCCTGAGGTCGCTGTGGCCGTCGCCGTTTTTACAAGACTTTCATCTGAGCCAGAAGAATAGGTTGTACCGGGCGTCCCGCAGTCGACTCCATATTCGTGGGTTCTTGAAAACAGCTGCTTCCTGAATTCCCGGCGTGGTCCTTTTTCTGAATTGCGGACTGTGGACCAATAAGCTCCAAAGACTCCGTTCCCTTTACCGTCAGCCGCGATGAGTTGTCCCTTTCTCTTAAGCGCGAGCCTCTTCATGATCGCTATTCCGCATTGAACGTTCTTGAGGGGGTCGAGCACATTCTCCATACTCCCTTGAAAGATGGCTTTGCAAGGCGCGTCGTCTAAAGACATTTGCATGAGACCCGCACTGTACTTAGGGTTCTTGAATTCCTTTTCCCAATATTTTAAGCCGGGCTGAAAGTTAGACTCCGGTTTAATAATAGATTCGGTGAGGGCCACCCAGAAATTTCCCTGCTG
>JAYVOO010000003.1:0-2957 GCA_043757905.1 Oligoflexia bacterium | reverse complement strand
ATCGCGCGCTTCTGATCCTGGCCGCCTTCGTCGCAGTATTTCTCATGTACTCGGTCACCAACGTATTCTTCCATGTGCCGCCGCTCTGGTTTTTGATCCCGCTCCTGGCGCTTGTTCCGCCATTCATCCTTTACGCGCGCTCTGTGCGCTCGCTCGTGCGCGCAAGCCAGGAGGCCGCCTTCCTCGCCATTCCTTCGATCGCGCGCATCGCGCGCGTGAACCGCGTGGTGCACGGGCACACTCACCATGCCGACCACCTGCATTCGGGCGACGTCGAGTATCTGAATCCGGGGACCTGGTCTCCTGCGTTCCTGGACGTGGAATGCCGCCAGCCGGTCGGGCACCGGTGCTTCGTTTGGATCCGGCCTGGTGTCGCGGGCCGCTCCGCTGAGCTCTATGAGTGGAAAGATTCGAAAGCGGTGCTCATCGAGCGGAAACCCGTCGAGATCAGCCGTCAGACCGATCGCCGGGGCCGCGAGCGGGGCGAAAAGCAGGCCTGAGGTGCTTTACTTCTGAATGAAGCGGTAGACCTGACCCGAGAGCGACACCGCCAAGAGCTCTCCGTCCGAGTCCTCTCCAAATGATGCGAGCGCGGGCACGGATGCAATTTTTGTGTTGGAGACGACCACTTGGTTCGAATCGAGCTTGAGAGCCCAGATCGTGCCCGTGGCGAAATCGCCGTAGACGTAGAGGCCCGCGAGCAGGGGCACGTTCTTTCCGCGGTAAACGTAGCCTCCCGTGATGCTGACGCCGGCGGAATGCTTGTAGGTGATCACCGGCCCGATGAAGTCAGTCGTGGGTAGGTGCAGTGGGTTCTTGAAGTCCTGGTTGCCTTCCAGGATGTTCCATCCGTAGTTGCCACCCTTCACGATGAGATCGATCTCTTCGATCTGGTCCTGGCCGACGTCGCCTGCCCAGAGTGCGCCCGTGACTCGATCAAACGAGTAGCGCCAGACATTCCGGAGCCCGTAGGCCCAGATCTCTCCGCGCGAGCCCTGCTCTTTTATGAACGGGTTGTCCGCGGGAATCTTATAGGGCACGGCCGCGCTTGTACTCGAGACATCCAGCCGAAGCATCTTGCCTAGAAGCTCAGATTTCTTCTGCGCATTGCCCATGGGATCGCCCGCGCCGCCGCCGTCGCCGGTTGAGACATACAACATCCCGTCTTTCGGGCCGAAGGCGAGCATTCCGGCATTGTGGTTCGGCACGTCCAGTTTCTTGGGTACGCGGATGACCTGCGTGATTGTGGATTTGTCAGCCAGATCGGGATCGAATTTCGAGACCAGTCCGCGCGCGACGACCATCGCGCGCTGCGGGTCGGTGTAGGAAACGAAGAACTCGCCGGAGATGGCGAAGTCCGGTGCGAAGGCTAGACCGAGCATGCCCTGTTCTCCGCCTTCCGGATTTACCGTGCCGGCGAGATCGAGAAAAGTCTTCACCTGCGCAGGTGAGGTGACGTCGGAGTTCGCGAAGACCGAGATCTTGCCGTTCTGCTCGACGACGAAGACTCGGTTGCTCGAAGCATTTGATTTAGGCGGGGACGTCAGCAAGAGGGGAAGGCCCGTGAATTCCAGCTCGGGGAACGCGCGGACGACCTGGATCTGAGATGCCCAGCTTTCAGGAGCGGGGGACATCCCCATCAGGAACGCGGCGCAAATCAATAGTCTCTGAATTCTCATATTACTTCCCCTTGTCCCTTTTCAAGGATGGCGTACCACGATCAGGCCCCCCCTGACCGCTGCGTAGTCGGCATCCTTCCTGGCAGGAGTTGCAAGTCCTCTGCCTCCAGGCGTGCGGCCATGCTACACAGGGCTTATGTCAAAATGGATTAAGATCCAGGTGTTCGCCACCTGCACCGAGGCCGAGATCGCCCGCTTGATGCTCGCGACGCGCAATATCCAGGCGATCGTGCAGGCCGACGCCGCCGGTGGGATGCGCCCGAAGCTGGGTTTCAGCCACGGCGCTACATGCGCTCAAGCCCCAGTCAGATTCTGATGAGTCCGAAGGCGACTGAGATTACTCTGCGCGCTTCATCGCGAGGAAACGGAACGTCTTGTACTCAGCCGCTGCGGCCGTGTACATGATCTTGCGGATCGTGTCGTATTGCACGCGCTTGTCGGCCTGGATGGCGAGCACGCCCTCGAAGGGAAGCGGCTTGCCTTCCTTGTCACGCGCCTTGGACTTCGCGCGCAGGAGGTCGGCCTTGTCTTTCGCCTTCATCAACGCGTCGAAGAGCGGAATGATGCGATGGCTGTTCTCGTCGAGATCTGTCGACTTGAACGCGTAGTCCGCCTCGGTCGCGCCGACAGACGCCGCAGACTGCTGAAATTCCAGGATGCGCTCGTTCTCGAATGTCATCGCCTCGGGCGTGATGATTACCTGCAGGCTATCGAAGGGGGTGTCCTGCGACGCCGAGATCGGAAGCTTGATGCCGGCCACGGTGGCGAAGTTGTTCGTCGACGTCGAATAGCTCTTGAGCAGGAACACGACGATAATGACCAGGACGTCCATCATTGAAGTCAGCTGAAGTTCGAAGTCCTTGTTGATCTTCTTCCGGCCCCGGCGGGAGCGGATTCCGCGGTAGAACGGCATATCAGTCCTTTCCCAGGAGGTTGCCGAAGATCACTTCGGGGAAGAGTTTCTTCTGCGGTTCGTCCATCCCGCTTGCCGGATTCTTGATGAAGATCGGGGGATCCGTTGGCTCGAGCGCCCGCGAGGTGTCCATGACCGCGATCAAGATGTCGTAGGTCGAGGTCTTCGTCGGCGTCAGCACGACCTTGTTCTCGGTCGGGAACTTCTGCTTGATCGTCACCAGGAAGTCGTGGAGGGCTTTCGTGTCGGGATGCCCGTCGGGTGTGTTCGGGATCGTTTTCGCCGCGAATTTGTTGAATGGGCTCCAGATCTCCGTGTCCTTCTCATGCATCGAGACAGTGAGCTGGAGCGGGCGCTCTTTCACC
>JAYVOO010000002.1:0-10978 GCA_043757905.1 Oligoflexia bacterium | reverse complement strand
GCGTTTCCCCGAGCTCAAGATGAAGCAGGGCAAATTGAGCGTCAGTCTCTTCCTCTGCGACGACAAGAACACGTTCTGCGAGATCCACCGGATGACCGCGAGCTTCGACGGCAAGGACCTCAAGGATATTCAACCGGCCGGCCCATCCCATGCGGCTTCGACCTCCCCTTCTGAACGCGGCAAAGCCGTGACCGCGGGCAGTGGGGTGGATCCCCATGGTTTCACGGTCAACGACGCAGTGAAAGCTCTCGCGTCCGCGAAAAAGCTTAAGAAGCCACTCATGATCGACTTCTTTGGAATCTGGTGCCCGCCCTGCAATGAGCTCGACTCACAGGTCTTCTCAGCTCCCGAGTTCGAGAAAGCATCAAGCGGCTTCGTGAAGCTCAAGCTCGACGTGGACGCTGAGCCGTCCTGGGCGCTCAAGTCGCGCTACAAGATCGGCGGCTATCCTACGGTTATCTTCGCCGACTCGAACGGCGAAGAGATCAGCCGGGTGGTGGGCACGCGGCAGAAAGATATTTTCCTGAAGGAGATGGGAACTGCCTGGAAAAACCGAGAAAACTCTCTGCCGCGCCTGCGAGTGAAGGCAAGCCAAGGCGATCCGGTAGCCTCTGGCCGTCTCGGCGCGATCTATGTCGAGCGCAAGGAGTTCGACATGGCCATTTCGTATCTCAAGAAAGATCCCACAAGCGCGGCGAGCCGTGAACAGCAGGCGATCGCGGAGATCGGCCTTCATGAAGCGAAAAAAGATGAGCCCAAACTCATGGCTGCGCTCGAGAATGCGATCGCGTCGTTCCCGAAGAGCCCGAACTCCATCGACCACCGCATGAAACTGGCCGAGATCTTCTCCGAGAAGAAAGACTCAATGAAAGAGAAGCTGCTCCTAACCAGCGCGGTCGAAGCCGCGAAAGGACTCATCGAGACCCCGAAGGAACTCGACAACACCGAAGTCACCGCGGCCGACCTCTGGGCCGTGATCGCCGACGCTGACGAAAAGCTCGGAGAAGAGAAGCTCGCGAAGAAAGCCTGGGCGAGCGCGGCTGAAGAGTACAAGAAGCACAAACCCGCCGATAACGAGCGCGGCTACAACCTGGAGCTGGCTTACGCGCTTTACTCGTCCGGTGACGACGACGCGGCCGAAACAATCTACAAGAAGCTTGAAGAGCACTTTCCCGACGAGTTCACGTTCTACTACGCCCACGCCTCGATGAAACTCAAGCTGAAGAAGTACTCGGACGCGCAGCCTCTCGCGGCGCTCGCGCTCCAGTATTCCTATGGGGACAATCTGCTTCGATCAGCGCTGCTTCTCGCCAAGGTCCTCAAGGAACAGGGTAAATCCGCGGATGCGGCTTCCGTAATCGACGCCGCGCTCAAGAGCGTGACCGTGCCGAAGGACGAGTCCATCCGCACGCACCGCTACGTCAAATCGCTCCAGGATTTCAAAGCTAAGATTGCATCTTGACCTATGACTCGGTGCATGATAGCCCTTGCCCATCGAAAGGTCAGGTTCCCATGAAACTGCTTCCAATTTTTGCCTCGTTTCTTCTTGTTGTCTCCGGGTTCGACGCCTTGTCCGCGCTCGCGGACACTGGAAATTCCAAAGAAAATCCAGAGCTTGCTAGCTATGGTAGCCCAACCAAGTGCACGACCCAGGCACTCGTCTTCGAGATGAAACCCCGTGCCCCACTCCCAGGCGAAACGGCCGAAGTGTACGAGCAGTCGGGAACCTACTTCCTACCCGGCAAAGTCGACGTGACAGTCACTGACAAAAAGACTCGAAAAGTCCTCACGCGCTTCGTCGCCGAAGACAACTTTGATCCGTGGGAAGCTTCCTATGCGGCTTTCTACAATGAGTCGGTGAGCTTCCATTATTTAAACGAAGGCAGCTCGCAGCCTAGCGTTCTGCAGTACCAGGGCAAGGAGCTCGCCTCCGAAGCCACTTGCGAGTAAGCCTTATTTGACCTGAATCTCAAGCGTATCGAGGCCGGGCACGCTCAATTCAATTCGGCTGCCGAGCTTGAGCTGAACGGCTGCTGTCGCCGCGCCCGCAAGCACGATGGATCCAGCCGGAAGTCCAAGGCCGCGCTGATCCAGCAACTCGCAGAGCTGGACAAGCGAGAGAATCGGATCACCAGAGATCGCCCGCCCTTCCGCCTTTTGCACGACTTCTCCATCATGCGAGAGCGTGAGCACGAGGGCCGAAAGATCTAGCTCCGAAAATGGAGTCCACGTCCGTCCAACGATGAAATGAGAGGACGACGAGTTGTCTGCCACCACGTCCTCGAGCGAGAAATACTTGAAGTCCTTGAAGCGCGAATCCAGGATCTCGAGGGCCGCGGTCGCGCCAACGCAAGCCGAGATGGCCTCATCACGCGTGATCTTTCCCCGAAGGGCTTTGTTCGTGCGGAAGGCGATCTCAGGCTCAATCTTAGGATGGATGCTTCCCTGAAGCCGAAAGCCGTCGGACGCCTTCACTTCCATCAGATCCGTCAGTACCCCGTAGATCGGCGAATGGAGATTCATTTGTTGCCGTTTGGCCTCGGAGGTCAGCCCCATTTTATAGCCCACGACCTGCTCGCCCTCAGACTCCCGGTAGATCATTCCTCGCTCTTGAATCTCATAGGCCTCAGAGAGGCTCAAATCCGGCAATTTAAGCGTTAAACGCTCCAATTCGCGTCCCTCCAGGCGGGCGTCGTGAAGGTCGCGTGCGAAGGTCAAAAGGACTTCCTGGCGCTGGGCTTTGGTAATCATAAGTCCATTTACTCCATTTCCCTTTCATGATCAAACTACGCAATGGGAGAGGACCGAGAGATCTGGGATATTTCCCCTGAAATCTCAAGCCAAACCGCGGTATTTCCTGGCGACGAGCCGTTCAGGCGGAAGGTCATTCTCGACTTCCCGAAGGATGGCAAAGACGGTGGGAATCTCCTGCTCTCGAACATCTCCACGACGGTCCATATCGGCGCCCATGTCGATGCCCCAAGCCACTACCATCCTCAAGGCCCATCAATTTCCGAATGCGCGCTGGATTCCTATCTCGGAGACTGCCAGGTGGTGAGCGTCACCGTTCCGAAAGGCGGACGGATACGCCCCTCTGATTTCGCTTCGATAAAGATCCGTGCTCGCCGCGTCCTCTTCAAGACAGGCTCCTATCCCGATCCAAATCACTGGAATGCGGATTTCAACTCCCTCTCGGCCGAGCTCGTCCATGCGCTCGCGGATCAGGGCGTGGTTTTGATCGGCATCGACACGCCGTCGGTCGACCCGGCAGAAGACCAGGCCCTCGAGGCCCACACCGCGATTCATGAACGGAAGCTTGCCAATCTCGAAGGAATCGTACTCACCGCCGTTTCTGATGGCATCTACGAACTCATCGCGCTCCCCCTCAAAATCAAGGACGCGGACGCCTCTCCGGTCCGTGCGGTGCTTCGCAGATGAATGACACCCCAATTCAAAATCTCGTCGATGGCCAGCTCGAATCCCCAATCGGCGAAACGTATCTCGAAACCTTTGAGCCCGCTACCGGTCTCCCCTACTCGCGCCTCCCGCGCTCCGGACGCGAAGACATCGATCGCGCGGTGGCCGCGGCCCGCCGCGCTTTCCCGGCTTGGTCAGCGCTCCCCGCCGAAGAACGCGCGCGCCTTCTCCGAAAGATCGGCGAACGGATCGCGGAACTTCGAGACGCGCTTGCGGGGGCCGAATCCAAGGATACCGGTAAGCCAATGAGTGTCGCCTATGATGTCGACATTCCCCGAAGCGCGCTCAACTTCCATTTTTTCGCCGACGCGATCACCCAGTTTTCAACCGAATGCCATGCCGCGGGCAATGCGGCTTTGAATTACACTTTGCGACAGCCATTGGGCGTCGTCGGCTGCATCTCACCCTGGAATCTTCCGCTCTACCTGCTCACTTGGAAGATCGCGCCCGCGCTGGCAGCCGGCAACTGCGTCGTCGCTAAGCCTTCCGAAGTGACGCCCATGACGGCCTATCTCCTCTCCAAGATCGTGATCGAGAGCGGGCTTCCTCCGGGAGTTCTCAACATCGTGCACGGTCTCGGTTCGGAAGCAGGGCGAGCGCTCGTCGAGCACGAGGGGATCTCCGCGATCTCGTTCACGGGGAGCACGCAGACGGGAGAGGCCATCGCGCGCTTCGCCGGTCCCCGCTTCCGAAAACTCTCGCTCGAAATGGGCGGAAAGAATCCGACCGTCGTCTTTGATGACTGCGACTTTGAGGAAGCCGTCACGGGCGCGCTCCGAGCGGGTTATTCGAACCAAGGTCAGATCTGCCTCTGCGGTTCGCGCATTCTCGTTCAACGCGGCATCTACAATCGCTTCCGCGACGCTCTCACCGCGCGCGTCCGGGCACTGCGCGTGGGTGACCCTTTGGACGCCCAGACCGAACAGGGAGCGCTCGTCTCTCGCGAGCACTACGAAAAAGTATCCTCCTACTTCGAGATCGCGCGCCAGGAGGGCGGAAAGTTCCTTGCCGGCGGAAAAGCCGCGATTGTTTCTGGCCGCGCTGCCGCAGGTTGGTTTCTCGAACCGACGCTCATCGAAGGCCTCCCCCAATCCTGCAGGACGAATCAGGAGGAGATCTTCGGTCCGGTCGCGACCATCGCGCCTTTTGATACCGAGGACGAAGCGGTCGACGCCGCCAACAGCACGCGCTACGGCCTGGCCGCAAGCCTGTGGACGCGCGACCTCTCGCGGGCGCATCGCCTCTCCGCGCGGATCCAATCCGGCATCGTTTGGGTGAATTGCTGGATGCTTCGGGATCTGCGCACGCCCTTTGGCGGCGTGAAGGATTCCGG
This sequence comes from Oligoflexia bacterium, assembly GCA_043757905.1. Lineage (GTDB taxonomy): Bacteria > Bdellovibrionota > UBA1018 > UBA1018 > UBA1018 > JAYVOO01. Next base: position 6,168 of record JAYVOO010000002.1, on the reverse strand, counting down.
CGTCGGGCGCGAGGGCGGGCTCGATGCGCTCCGCTTCTTCACCGAACCCAAGAATGTGTGCGTGAAATTATGACAACAAGCACGAGTATCCACTCCAAACGCGCCGCCGAACCCGTGGGGCACTTCCCGCACGCAAGAAAAGTGGGCAGTCTTCTTTTCCTGTCGGGTATCGGCCCGCGCGAGCGGGGTGAGCAGAAAATCCCGGGCGTCGAACTAGGTTCCGACGGCAAGATCGCCTCTTATGACATCGAAGCCCAGTGCCACGCGGTCTTCAAGAACGTGCGGCTGATTTTGGAAGAAGCGGGTTCCGGCTGGGATCAACTCGTCGACGTCACGGTCTTCCTGACGAACATGAAAGACGACTTTGCGATTTATAATCGACTTTGGGCCGAGTACTTTCGCGAAAGTCCACCCTGCCGGACGACGGTCGAGGTGAACTGCCTGCCGACGCCGATCGCGATCGAGCTCAAGTGCATCGCAACTCTATGACTACGAGCAAACTCCAAAGCCTCAATTTCAAGCGCTGGATCGAGGAGAACCGCCATCTCCTCAAGCCCCCTGTGGGCAATCGTCAGATCTGGGAGAACCGCGAGTTCATGGTCACCGTCGTCGGCGGGCCCAACGCGCGGGCAGACTACCATATCAACGAGGGTGAGGAGTTTTTCCACCAAATCGAGGGCGACATCGTGCTCCGGGTTCTCGAAGCGGGCAAACCCGCCGCTATCCAGATCCGCGAAGGCGACATCTTTCTTCTGCCACCGAAGGTCCCCCACTCGCCGCAACGCCCGGCGGGCACGGTAGGACTCGTACTTGAGCGAAAGCGCCTGCCCCAGGAAATGGACACCTTTCTCTGGGTCTGCGACCGCTGCAGCACGAAACTCTATGAAGAATCGTTCCACCTGACTGACATCGTCACTCAGCTCGCTCCTGTCTTCGATCGCTACTATTCGAGCGAAGAAAATACGACCTGCCGCGCTTGCGGGCAGACCCATCGACGCGCGACGACGCCCGCATGAGCGCGAACAAAATCCCGAAGATCGACGTGCACACGCACATTCTTCCGCCGGATCTGCCACGCTGGGCCGCGCGCTTCGGCTGCTCTCCTTTCATGGAGCTTCACCGGGACCCCAGTGGCTGCAAGGGTAAGCTCGTCTGGGACGATGGCCGCTTTATCCGCGATGTCGCAGCCAATCTTTGGGACGAGAAAGCGCGACTCGAGGACTGTGAGCGGACCGGGGTCACCGTGCAGGTCCTTTCGACCGTGCCTGCGATGTTCAGCTACGGCGCACGCCCCGAGCACGCGCTCGACGTCTCGCGCTTCCTGAACGATCATATCGCCGGCGTGGTGAAGCGCCATCCCACCCGCTTTGTGGGTCTGGGCACTCTACCGCTCCAGTCGCCTGAGCTTGCCATCCGCGAGCTAGAGCGCTGCATGAACGAGCTCGGTTTGGCCGGCGTCCAGATCGGCAGTCACGTCAATGACTGGAATCTCTCGGACCCCGCGCTCTTTCCAGTCTTGGAGCGCGCCGCCGCGCTTGGCGCCGCGGTTTTTGTCCACCCCTGGGATATGATGGGCGAAGCGCGCATGCCTCAGTACTGGCTCCCTTGGCTGGTCGCGATGCCGGCCGAGGTCTCGCTCGCCATTTGCTCGATGATTTTCGGGGGCGTCTTTGAACGGCTCCCGAAGCTCCGCCCGTGCTTCGCGCACGGGGGCGGCTCGTTTCCCGCTACCTTAGGCCGAATTGACCAGGGCTTCCGCGCCCGGCCCGATCTTTGCGCGGTCGACAACGCTGTGCTGCCCTCGAGCTATCTCGGGCGGTTTTTCGTCGATTCGCTCGCGTACGAGCCCAAGGCTTTCTCACTCGTCCGCGAGGTCGTCGGTGACGACCACATCTGCCTGGGCAGCGACTATCCTTTCCCGCTCGGAGAGGACCTCCCCGGCCAATTGATCGGGTCAATGGGACTCGAAGAGTCCATTCAGGAGAAGCTGCTTTTCAAAAACGCCCTGAATTGGCTAGGAAAGAACCAATCCGCGTTTTGGTAAATGATTCGTGAAAGGGGTATACCCTTGATCGACCATGCCCCACGGTAGACGACGCCACGTGACACGGCTGATTGAAAAGACTCTCAAGCTCTCTCCAATCGTGGGTCTACTCGGACAGCGCCTGGCGCCAGTGATCCAAGGCTACTCTTGAGTTTTTTGTACCAGAATCTCCGCACTCAGTTTCACTATCGACCCGAGCTGAGAGTTGAAACCTTTTGTTTCAGGACCATTGGAGGCGGGGTGGTTTCACTTTGCCACAGACTCGGAAATGGAAAGTTTCTGGGTGTGATCCCATTGACCCAGGACGTCGACAACGCTCACAGGAATGCCAAAGCGTTCTTAAAGCACTATCCCGGTGCCTCCGCATTGATGGTCGGGGTCGACGACAAGGATGTGTTCCTGGACCGCCGAATTCACTGGGTGGGACTGGGGCGCTTAGTGGGATGGGCACCCTGATCTCTTCATTTACTCGGCCCCTCTTTCATGATTCAGTTCGGCGATCCCAAGGGGCGGTTTTGCCATGAATTTATATGAGAACACGTGCAGTTTCGCCCGCTCATTGGATGAGAAGGATCCGATTGCGGGATTCCGCTCGCGCTTTCGCTTCCCGAAGTCCCAGGCAGGCGCAATAGCAGAGCCCCTTTACTTCGCTGGCAATTCGCTCGGGCTCCAACCCACGCGCGCGCGCGAATACATTGAGCAGGAGTTAGATGACTGGGCCGACCACGGGGTCGAAGGACATTTCGCCGCTAAAAACCCTTGGCTTCCCTACCACGAGCTATTGACCGGCATGACCGCGCGACTGGTCGGGGCGCTCCCCTCAGAAGTCGTCGTCATGAACTCGCTCACGGTGAACCTGCACCTCATGCTCGTGTCGTTCTATAGACCGACGCCTGTGCGCTACAAGATCCTGATTGAAGGCGGCGCGTTTCCATCCGATCAATATGCAGTCGCATCCCAGGCCAAGCTTCACGGGTACGACCCAGCCGACGCGATCGTCGAACTTACTCCTCGACCCGGCGAAGATTGTCTTCGGGACGAGGACATCCTGGCTACGATCGAGAGAGAGGGCGAGAAGCTCGCTCTCGTTCTCCTTGGCAATGTCAACTACCGTACGGGCCAGGCTTTCAACGTCGCCGCGATCACTTCCGAAGGCCACAGACAGGGAGCACTCGTCGGCTTCGATCTCGCGCACGGGGCGGGAAATCTTGAGCTCAAGCTCCATGAACAGGGTCCCGACTTCGCCGTCTGGTGCAGCTACAAATACCTGAATGCCGGACCTGGAGCGATAGCGGGCTGCTTCGTCCATGAACGCCACCACCGCACGGAGCTTCCGCGCTTCCAGGGATGGTGGGGACACGACAAGGCAACGCGATTCAGGATGGACTCGGTCTTCAAGCCCATCGCGAGCGTTGAGGCGTGGCAGCTTTCCAACCCGCCCATCTTCCAGCTTGCGGCTCTCAGGGCTTCGATGGAGCTTTTCGACGAAGCAAGCCTGCCGGCACTTCGCGCAAAGAGCGAGCGGCTCACTGGTTACCTCGAATTTTTGCTGAACGCGCTGCCGGGTCGCCCCGTCTCGATTCTCACGCCCACCGAGCCCGAACGACGCGGGGCCCAGCTCTCGTTCCGGGTGCCGGGCAATCCCCGCGCGCTTCTCGAGCGGCTGGTGGCCCTTGGCGTGACCGTCGACTTTCGCGAACCGGACGTGATTCGGGCGGCCCCCGCACCGCTTTACAACTCATTTCTCGACGTCTATCGGCTCGTCGAGATCCTAGGAAAGGAACTTTCACAAAATGCTTGAAGGCCTGTCAGGTCTGGAAGACGCGAGAGCCGTCAAAGTGATCGGAGCCGGACTCGTCGGATCGCTCCTAGCTAGCTTCCTCGCCCGGCGCGGGTATCAGGTCGATGTCTTCGAGCGTCGCCCCGACATGCGGACTGAGGAGGTCGCCGCTTGGCGGAGCATCAACCTGGCGATCTCCGTGCGTGGTATCCACGCGCTCGAGCGATTGGGCATCGCCGAACGCGTGCTCAAGCAAGCCATGGCCATGCGCGGGCGCATGATCCATCCGGTTTCGGGCTCGACCGTCGTTCAGCTTTACGGCAAGGACGACAGCCAGTGCATCTACTCGGTCTCGCGCCGCGCGCTCAACGAAGTCTTGATGAACGACGCCGAGCAGACCGGCCGCGTGAAGATCCACTTCAACGAACGCTTGGAAAGCGCTGACCTCGACAACAAGGTGTTGAAGCTGGTCGACGAGCGCTCTCACATTGCGCGCGAGGTGCCCTATTCGCGCGTCTTCGGCACCGACGGGTCGGCATCGGCGCTGCGCGCGTCGCTCAGCCAGGCGACTGACAGCGAGGTCAGGATGGATCTACTGGACTACGGCTATAAGGAAATCGTGATGGGCCCGGTTGAGAGCCCGGCGCCCGGCGCGACCCGATACCGGATGGATCCTGGGTACCTCCATATCTGGCCGCGTGGTCAATTCATGTTCATCGCGCTCCCGAACTTCGACGGGAGCTTCACCTGTACGCTTTTCCTTTCCTACGAAGGCGACCCTTGCTTCACGACCCTAAAAACCGAGAAAGAAGTGCTCGATTTCTTCACGCGCTATTTTCCGGACGCCCTCGCCCTCATCCCTGATGTGGGAAGCCAGTTCTTCGCGCACCCGACTGGGCATATGGTCACAATTCATGCCGACAAGTGGCAGATGGGCGGCCACGCGCTGCTCCTCGGCGACGCCGCTCACGGAATCGTGCCGTTCTTTGGCCAAGGAATGAACTCGGGCTTCGAGGATTGCGAAGAGCTCGATGCGATGCTCGAAGAGGGCGGCGCTATGGCCGAGATCTTCGAGCGGTTCTTCTTGGCTCGTAAACCCAACACCGACGCCATCGCCGAGCTTGCGCTCGACAACTTCGTCGAAATGCGGGACCGCGTCGGTGACCCGCAGTTCCTGCTCCTGAAGCAGGTGGAAAAGGCGCTTCATGAACGATTTCCAGAGCTCTATGTGCCGCGCTACGCGCTTGTCACGTTCTCGCGAGTACCCTACCGGCTCGCGCTCGACGCCGGCAAAGCACAGGACAAGATTCTAAGCGAGCTCTGCAAGGGGCTCACGAAAGTCGACGACATCGACTACGTGCTTGCCGAGAAGCTGATCCGCCAGCATCTGACTCCCCTATTCAAAACGCCAAAGGAGCCTTCGTAATGGACCTGAAAATCAAAGGAAAGAAAGCGCTCGTCATGGGAGGTTCTACCGGGCTCGGGCGCGCGATCGCCGAGCGCCTCGTCCAAGAGGGCGTCGAGGTCGCCATCTGCTCGCGCGACGAAACGCGCCTAAAAGAGGCATCCGCCGCGATCGGTGCCAAGCACCGCGTGGCTTGCGACCTAAGCCAGCCGCACGCCGGCCGGGAGGCCGTAAAAAAAGCGCAAAGCCTGATGGGTGGAGTCGATATCCTGGTCACCAACACCGGCGGCCCTCCAAAAGGGCAATTCATGGACGTGACACCTGAGGCTTGGGCGATCGGATTCCAGAGTTTGTGGATGAGCGCCGCCGAAGGAATCCAGGCCGCGATCCCCGGCATGCGTGAGCGCTCCTGGGGGCGCGTGCTTCTCGTCACGTCGGCCGCGGCGCGCGAACCGATGGCTGGGCTAACCGTTTCGAACGGGCTGAGGGCCGGGCTTCTTGGACTCACAAAAAGTATCTCAAACGAGATCGCAGGATTTGGAATCACGATCAACGCGCTCCTACCCGGCTACACGGACACGGACCGGCTGAAGGAGCTCAAGATCCCGGCTGAGAAAATCACAGGAATGATCCCCGCCGGCCGCCTCGGGCGGCCTGAAGAGATGGCGGCGTTAGCCGCGTTTCTGGCGTCAGAATGGGGGGGATATATCACGGGACAGGCGATCGCGGTGGATGGTGGGTATCTCAAAGGAATTTGAATCCAGGTCCCAGGCGACACAGTCCGAGAGATTATTTTGACGGTCATACTTGAGTAAATTCGATTAGTGCCGATAAGTTCCATGTGCCACGTTCCCTTCCGTTCAAGAAAACCAAAGAGAATACCCAGCGCGAACCCCACGAGTTCGACCGCGTGGAAGCATTGATTGCTCAGTTTCCAGG
>JAYVOO010000001.1:0-2961 GCA_043757905.1 Oligoflexia bacterium | reverse complement strand
TGAGACGGCTCATGTGGCTCCTTTCCAGAATGCGCTCCAAAGGCGGTTCTGGTCGATGGGGATTCCGATCTCCGAGGGCAGTTTTTCTTCGGCGTAGTAGGTGCCGTGGAGCCGGTCCCAGAGGTTCAGGTTTCCACCGAAATTCTTCCCTTCGAGATCGCGGCTATGATGCCAGGCGTGTTCGCGGGGCGAGATGACGAGATTGAAAGGGAAGCTCGAGGGCCAGCTTTCCATCCTGGAGTGGCGAAGGATATCCAGGCAACTTGAGAGCGCGGCGCCCCAGGCGTACGGCACGGGATCGGCCAAGAGAAAGAGGAACGCGCCGTTCACCCAGACGTAGAGGATGACGAACGAAGAAAGCAGGCTGTTTCGGCTCGTGGTGAAAACGTCGAAACTCTCGCCCGAATGGTGGAGGGCATGGAGGCGCCAAGGACCTGCGCGGTGAAGCCAACGGTGGTTCCAGTAATAAAGGTAGTCGACGGCGACAAAGTTCAGAAGGAAGGCGGCCGGCGCCGGGATCCTGAGCGCTCCTTGGAGCGATGGCGCAAGCCAAGCCAGCCCGGCAAAGACGACGGCGATCTGAAAGAGCGGCACGACGAGTCCGTGCATGGTGAGACCGATCACGTCAATTGACCACTGGGAGAGGCTCCGCGCGAACGTGATGCGGCGCCGCTCTCGGGAGGCGAGCGTCCAGCCGACGACGGTGTAGAAGAATAGGATAATGAAGAGGAATTTAGCGTTGATCATATGTAGAATTCGATCAGCTCCTTTTTTGCCTCGTTCCCGCGCGGATCCTTGCCATCGAGGAGATCGCGGTAAATCTTCTCGATCCAGACATGGTGCAGGTCGCTCCGGGTGCTCGCGAAGCACTCGCCGTACTTGCGCGTGACTTCGGACTGCTCTCCCATGATCTTCACGTCCTGGCCGATAATTTTCTTGCCGACCCATCGCACGATCGGCCGTGCAAAGAGATTCCAGACACCATAGTCGTAGGTTAGATCGGTATAGACGTGGGTCTCGGTGGCCGAAACCGGCACGGATTGCGAGGTGATGTTGAAATGCATCCGATCGGAGAACCGGTATTCAACATGGGTAATATTCGGGAAATAGTAGTGATCTTCATGGAAAATTGGCTTGCCGCTCTTGTTCAAGAAGCGCGAGAAAAAACCGAAATTCGAAGTCTCGTTCAAGTAACGAATGTGGACGTTCGCTTGTTCCTGCTCGACTTCGGCCCGAATCTGCTGTGGGGCGGCCTCATAGCGGAAGATGTTCGGGTGCACGTAGGTGGTGTGCGGGATATCAATAAAGTTCTCGGCGCAATTCGGCACCGAAGCCGAGAAAACATGCTTCAGGCGGATATGTTGATAACCTTTTTTAGAGATGAACGGAATCGAGTAGGGCGGAAGGTCCTTCACGCTCTCGGGGGGGCGAGGATTCAACCTAACGTAGATATAGCCCTCCTGCTCAACGCAACTGAAGGACGGAACGCATTTCGAAACCTTGGCCTGGAAGCGCTCGCGTTCACTCGGCACCGCGGTCAGCTGACCCTTCTCGCCGTATTTCCACCCGTGGTAAGAGCAGACGAGCTCGCCGTCCTTCACTTTCCCTTTGGAAAGTCGAGCGTTGCGGTGCAGGCAGCGGTCGAGGACGGCCGTGGGTTTTCCCGAGGTGTCGCGGTAGAGCGCGACCCATTCGTCCAGGAGCGTGATGCCGAGCACTTGCTCGCTTTTCAGCTCGCGGCTTTCTGCGACGATGTACCAGAAGTCCTTGACGGAGATGTTCAAGCGGGGCTCCCTTCCAGCGTTCGGCTGATCTTCGCCGCTGCGGCGGGAGCGCGCGCCTGAGAGCCCAGGCGGATATAAGGCTGCTCTTCGACATATTCGACGAACGCGCGGAATGGCGGGTTCGCGAGCGCATAAGGGCTTATGTTCAGCCGGATGGAGTTCTGGATGGGCCGATCCTCGCCACCTCCGCGTTTCATGATCGCTTGCGCGGCGTAAAGGCAGATGGCCGAAACTAGGCCACCCCATAGACCCGTGCGTTTGCGGGTGACATAGATATTCAGGCCTTCGGTCTTGCCATCGGAGGTCGGACGGTAGGCGAAAATTGAATAAAGCGGGAAAAACGGCGGGCCGAACTCAGCCAGCGCCGTCGAGGCGTACCAGTAGCTGACGTTATACTTGAGAACGCCCTGGTAGAGGCGGTGCATGAGCCGCGACTTCGGATGGGTTTCCGGGATCCGTGCGACATTCTGGAAACGGATCACGCTTGCGGCCAGGCGTGCCCATTCAAACTTCATCCCGCCGGTCATCGCGGTCGTCTTCTGGTGAACGAAATGAAAATGCTCCTCATCGATGCCACCACCCAGGATCAGCGTCGGATGGCAGTTTCTGAGTTCAGTGCGGTCCGTCCGCGCGGTGGCACCCAAGCCATCGAGTGCGGGAAAGCTCGGAAGCGGATCCGAAGTACTGACGCCTGCGACCGAATGGATCCAGATCATGCCGTAGCGCTCGCCGATCGGATGGGTTCTGCGGGCAGGAATTGACGACGGGCCATAGCCGGTCTGGGCGCCGGCGCACGGAATGTCCAGGCACTCGCCGTGCTTCGAGAATTTCCAACCGTGAAACGCGCAGCGAAGCGATTCGCCTTCGACCTTGCCTTCTTTGAGATGCGCGCCCATGTGCGGGCAAAAAGCGCCGATCGCATGAACCACGCCTTTGGCGCTCCGGTACAGGACGAGGGTCTCGCCGAAGAGCACGAGCTCGCGCTTTTCGCCGACCCTGAGCTCGCGTGAGGCGAGCGCCCAGAACCAGCCTTGGGGCACGACTTTCGGGTTTCCAAAGATGCGAGGCTCAGTCGAAGTCGGTTTCATGTTCATGCCGCGCCAGCAAGTATCCGGCGCAGCGACGTGGCGACAGTGCCGGCATCGGGTACTTCGAAGAACCCTCGCGCGCCGACGCG